>JBLMXH010000246.1:0-8736 GCA_050257685.1 Nitrospirota bacterium | reverse complement strand
AACGACGATTCATATTCTTCTGATTTGTTAAACGTGTTCATGGCTGAAACGAAGCCTTTGTCAATTGCGCATTTCAATGCTTCCACTGCGCGATCAATGGTGGATCGCACGATCGGCTTCTCCTCGTCAAAAAAGCGACCTAGTACATAATCGACTGATCCTTCCCGCGGTGCGGCGCCAATCCCTATGCGCAGACGCGGGATCTCTTCCGTCCCGAATTGGGCTATGATCGAGTCCAGACCGTTATGGCCGCCAGATCCCCCCCGCTCGCGCAGTCGGAGCCGGCCCAGCGGTAGCGAGAAATCGTCTAGCACAATTAGGAGTTGTTGCGGCTCAATCTTGTAGAACTGGGCAACCGCGAACACTGGATAACCGCTGCGATTCATAAAGCTCAAAGGCTTGACCAGAAGGACAGCTCCACATTTCGCTGAGAGCGCGTCCTCCCGCGCCTGCGGGACCGATTTTTCCCAAGCCGACCCGAACTGCGCGGCCAACTGGTCGAGGACCATGAATCCGATGTTGTGCCGCGTTGCCGCATACTCCGGACCGGGATTTCCGAGACCGGCGATAAGCCGAATTGCTGTGTCGTCCACGCGCGAGAGTGCTTGCGAGCCTGTCATTCTGAGAGGAGCAAAGCGCGGTCGAAGAAGCCTGCGAAGCTACCTCGAAGTAATGAAGGGAGCTTGCTCGACTCCGTTCGGGATGACCACGGATTACTTCTTTTCTTTCTCTTTTGGAGCTTTTTCTTTTGCAGCGCCCGTAGTCGCAGCGGCTGCTTCGCCCTCTTCCTTTTTCTCGGTGATCACTTCCGGCCCTGCTGCGGCAGCCTCGGTTTCGGCGGCAACTGGTTCTTCCTCAACGACAGGCGCCACCACTGAGAACGCCGTCAGATCAAGCTGTACTGTTGCCGTGACGCCTGATGGAAGTTGGATGTCTCGGACGTGAATGGAGTCGCCAATGTTCAGCTGCGAAACATCGACCGTGATTCGATCTGGAAGATCGCTTGGCAGACATTCAATCGCTAATCCGCGCAAGCTCTGTTCGAGCAACCCGCCAAAAGTCTTTACGCCCACAGCCGTGCCCACGGGTTCCAGCGGCACCTCAGCTTCAATCATTTGATCCATCGAAATGGCGTGAAAATCGACGTGACGAATCTCGCCGCCGACAGGCGAGTGTTGTATTTCCTGCACCAGCGCCGTACGGCTTTGTCCATCGCCGCCGATTTCCAGCTCGACCAGGACGTTTTCTCCTGATGCCTGGCTCATCATCGCGTTAATGTCTCGCGCGGAAACTTGTAGCGGCTGCGGTTTATCGTTGCCTCCGTAGATGACAGCCGGGATGAATCCGCGTGCTCTGAGTTTGCGCACAGCGGAGCGTCCCACTTCCGGGCGCGGTTCTGCCTTAAGCTTAACTTGTTTTGCCATTTTTTTCGTTCTCGATGTTGAACAGCGACGACACCGATTCGTCGTTATGAATCCGCTTGATGCCTTCCCCGAGAAGCTCGGAGACGCAGAGCACCATGACCTTAAATCCTTCCACGGTGCGCACGGGTGTGCTGTTGGTAGTTACTAATTCCGTAATTTCTGATTTTTGCAACCGGGGAATGGCCACGTCCACCAGGACCGCGTGCGCCACACCGGCATAAATGTTGCGCGCGCCGTGCTTCTTTACTATCGCAGCCGCCGAGGTAAGTGTACCCGCTGTTTCCGTGAGATCGTCGACGAGCAGCACGTCGCGGTTCTCCACGTCCCCGATCAGGTAAAGAGCTTCGGTCTCAGTCGCGCTTTTGCGCTCTTTCGCTACGATGGCCAGGTTGGCGCTGAGCGCTTCTGCATAGGCCGATGCCATTTTCAGCCCGCCGAGATCGGGGGAAACGACAGCTGTTTTGCCCGTCATTCTTTTGCGCAAATACTTGATCAACACGGGCGCCGAATAGAGGTGATCCACCGGGATGTCGAAAAACCCCTGCACCTGTTGGGCATGCAAATCCATCGTGAGCACGCGATTCACGCCCGCCGCGTGCAGCAAATTCGCCACAAGCTTCGCTGTGATCGGCACGCGCGGCTGATCTTTGCGGTCCTGCCGAGCATATCCAAAAAATGGAATGACAGCCGTGATTCGATCGGCGCTTGCGCGTCGCGCCGCGTCCACCATGATCAGCAACTCCATCAAATGCTGGTTGGTGGGCGGACAAGTCGGCTGGACAATGAAAATGTCGTGTCCGCGAATGTTCTCGTCGATTTTCACGTATGTCTCGCCATCGGGAAACGAGCTGATCGTCGCCTGTCCCAGCGGCACGCCGATGTATTTGCAGATTCGTTCGGCTAATTCGCGATTTGCCGAGCCGGTGAAAACTTTCAGTTCAGGTTGAAGCGCGAACATCGCAAGCCGCTACAATAGGCGGACACGATCAAAATTAGCAAATCCCGATTTGGCGCTGTGTTGGAAACCACGAATCACTAATCGGCCGCATGGCAAGCCGCTCCCTCTTGCGATCACCTTGCCAAAGCCACGTTATCCGCCAAAATATCTACTCCCCCGATTTCATATAAGATCCATGGCTACTGACGCGATCCGAATAGAACGTCCGATCACGAATTCCAAGCTTTTCGCGCACACACGCTGGGATGCCATTCCAGCCGGGGCGGGGCTTTTTCATCTTGCCTATCTTATCGGGCTCTACTTTTTATTTCCGCATGCGCCGCTGTGGTTGATGCTGATCCTGGGGTTCATCTATTCGTTAATGGTGAATGCCAACATCAACGGGGTAGGGCACAACTTCATTCACAATCCGTTTTTCCGCTCGCAACTGCTCAATCGGCTGTTTGGAATTACGCAATCGATCGCCTGCTGTTTTTCGCAGACGATGTACGACGCCGTCCATATGCGGCATCACAAAGGAAATTCGGACCGGCAGGATGAACAGGGTGATACCATCGATTGGTTGTCGATCTATCGACATGGGCACGATGGAGAAGCCGAAAACCCGTGGAGCTATGTTTTTCTAAGTTTCTTCCGTGATGACGTCGGCGCGATCCGTAAGGACCTGCAGAAAAGAAAGAACGGCGATGATTTGTGGGGCAAGCTTGAGCTGACGGCATTCGCCACAACGCTTTTGCTGATGGCGATCATTGTACCGAGCAATCCGATTCACTTCATCAACTGGAGATTCATTCTGTATTTCCTGCCGTTCTGGTATCTCGGCCATTGTTTCAGCTACTTGAATGGCTACTACCGGCATTACGGCGCGAATCCCGACAAGCCGATTGCATGGGGCGTGAGCAGCTACGGAAAAATTTACAACTGGCTGTTTTTCTACAATGGCTATCACGCCGAACATCATTTCCGCCCAAAGGTTCACTGGACTAAAATGGAAAAATTCCGGCGCGGCATTGAGGACCTGCAGAAACAGGAGGGCGTCCGTACAATCAAGTACGCACACATGCTCGGCTTTCTGGATCCTAATTTGCCGAAGCGTGGGCAAGGCGGAGCGGCGTCCCAACAAAGCGCAGCTCGATTAGTGCGGTAATGTCGTAGCCGCCTCGCCGTGCGAGGCCCGCGCCTGCTACCATCCGATTGCGCGTCTCACAAAGACGCGGCTACAGCTAGGCGGCCGCTGAAAGGGGCTTCACTTGCGACCGCGACAAATGCTTGAGTTCGTCTTTCACGCACGCGATTACCGATCGCCACGCACCTGGATGTTTCTGACGAAACAAACGCATGGTTGGGTACCACGGTGAATCGGTTCGGTTTCGCATCCATCGCCAATCGCAATCGAAATGCAACAGCACACAGGTCGGCACGCCCAATGCGCCGGCATGCTGTCGATTGTGATGATCAAATCCAGGGCGGCAATCCTTCGGGCTGCTTGGTAAAGATCATCGCTTCCTGAATCGATCCCGAAATCCGGTGGCCGCTGCAGCAATGGGCGGCCGCGCTGCAGAATGTGAAGCGATATCCCTCCGATGCGATCAAACCCGGCAAACATTTGCAGAGGCACAGATCGGCGCCGATCCCAATCGCTTCCTTGCCATACAAGTCCCACTCTGAGGTTGGTCGTCGGCGAAAGTGACCGCGGTGCAATCGCAATGTACGGGACTGAGGCGGGAATTGTGTGAAGATGGGTTCGGAATATGTGCGGTAGTTCAGTCAATGCGATCGCGACATCGTAGGTTTCGGGGGAGATGGCGTTGTATCGGGTGGTCAGTCGGTCAATCCCTTCGACCTGTTCGAGCAATCCTGCGATGAAGGCCTGGGCGTGCAACGTCACACGACGCGCCACGCGTTACAGCAACGGTATATATCGAACGAACTGAAGTGTATCGCCAAGTCCGTAACAGCAGCGGACGAGCACGCGTCTTCCGTGAAGCGGTTCTCTGCGCCATGTAAATTCCTCGTGTGCAGCACAGCAACTAAAACAATTGCGGTTCCGCAGCGCGCGATCGCTAATTTCCCAGGCTGCTTCGAAATCGCCGCGGAGCATGTGCTGCCGCCAAAGATCTGCCATTAGTTCGGGCATACTCAAAAGCAACGCCGGCCATGCGAGTTGCGGTCGTTATTTTTGGAGGCCGGCGGTGTCGCGCCGCTTTCCCACCGTCGCCACGAGCACGTGCGGCGGCGTATCTTACAGAGACGGGCTACAGTTTGGCGAACTCGCTACGAAGTTTTTCTTTCGCTGCTTCGCACTCCTCATGCAGCCGTCGGACCTCTGCGGCAAGTTGCTTCTGCAGCGAATCGAGATCGTCCACTTTGCCCTCAGTTTGCGCCTTCCGGATTTGATCTTTAAGGAAGAGCTCTTTCTCAGCAATCTTGGCGCGATATTTCGAATCGATTTCGGCGAATTGCTTCTTTTGTTCCTCGGTGAGCGAGAGCGATGGGGACGCTTTTTGAAGGCGTTCCATTGCAAGTTCGTAAGCCGATTTCATGTTGATTTACGTTCCTGAAACAATCGACGCATTGCTTCTCGGAAATCAATTCTTAAATTGCTTTCGATGCGTTCACCAATTCGGCTGCTCAGTATCGATTTTGATGGGACGCTCATTTCGCGTGCTAACGAACCAATGTTCGACTTGCAATGCATGGAGTTGATTCGCGAGTTGCAGGATCGCGGCGCGATTTGGGCAATCAATACAGGCCGGTCGGTCGATTTGCTCGAGAAAGGTCTCGCGGAGTTCGCGCTGCCGATTCGTCCGGATTTCATTCTCACAACCGAACGCGACGTTTTCCGTCCGGGACAAAACGGCGAAACGTGGGAACCGTTCGGCGATTGGAACGAACGATGCGCGCGAGATCATGCCGACTTGTTTTCCTCTGCTGGTTCAGTTCTGGCTGAATTCGTGGATTTCGTTACCAATCAAACAAAAGCGCGTCTGATCTACAATTCGGAGACTCTTGAGGGACTCGCTGCCGAAAGCGAGGAAGAGATGGACCGTATCGCCGCCTTCATCCAGAAGGCGCGCGCCGGCCATCCGAAGCTGGATTACCAGCGCAACGGGATTTACCTGCGTTTCTGCCACGTTGATTACCATAAAGGCGCGACGTTGGCTGAACTGGCGCGTTTACTTGATGTCTCACGGGAAAACATCTTTGCCGCAGGGGATCATCATAATGATGTCTCCATGCTGGACGGAAAATTTGCAGCGATGCCCTCGTGTCCGGCCAATGCCATTCCCGAGGTGCAAAACGCTGTGAACAACGCTGGCGGATACGTCGCGCAAAAGGATCATGGCGCCGGTGTTCATGAAGCGCTGCTGCACTTCGTGACCGAAGACTGGTTGAACGGCTGAAGCGTTGGAGCCTTTAAGCGTTCGAGCGGCGCAAGCGCAACTCTTCCTCCGCTTCAACTCCTCAACGATTTAACGCTTCAGCGTCTCTGTCACCAGTGCACGTTTGTGGATCCCATCGGGCCCGGCGCAACACGGTCATCGGACATTTTTTCTCCGGGGACAGCTTCGCCCGATGGCGAGGATGACGGACTTGAGAGCGTATCGTTACTGGACGACGCGCAAGCAGCGAGCAAAAGAGCAATCAGTACAACCAGAATGCCTGTCAGTGCGCGTTGTCTAATCACTGAGGCGGAACGTATGTGCGGGTCATCTCCGATGCAACCAGCCGCGGAAAGGGGTCACAGAGCGCCGCTACAGTTCCAACGATGAGCGGACCAATTCAGAAGTGCGAAGAACTCACTCCCCCTTCGCCGCCGGGAGCATATGACGGACGTTGGAAGTGGGCTGCGGTAGCCGACATCGGTGGTTCGTTGAATGTCCTTTCCGTTACAACGCCTTCCTCCGGAGACGAGGCACAAGCAGAAAGCAGCCATGCGATCACCAAACCAAGCATTCCACACCAAGCAGAACGTTTATTCACGGAGCCGAACCTACTGATCGCAGCGGCTGATGCAACCACCGCAATTCGAGGTCGGGTGATCGAAGAAATGCGCGACGAAAAGTTTTGCGCAGAAAGAGAAGCTCGCCTTTAGTTCTTCCATGGCCAGCAACTGGGGCGAGCCTGAACGCATGTGGGACGAATACGATTGGGAGCGTTTTCTTCAGCAACAAGATGGGAAGACCGAAAAGTACATGCAGTTGCTGGAAACCTATCTTGATGATCCGCGTCGCGACGAAATTATCGCGCGCGAAATGGGGTGGACGCAGTTGCTGGATGAAAAAGACTGGAGCGCAGAGGTAGACGCCCTTTTGGATGAAAGCGCGACCGAAGAGGAAGAGTCCACCGCCGAAAATGCACCCGAATCCGGCGAAACGTTCCAGGAGCACGATCTTTACCGCGCTGCTTTCGATCTCACGCTCTGGATCGACCAACTGTTCGATCAAAACGCTACGCTCCAGAACGAGCCGGCTGCGGTTAAGCTGGCGACTCACGCCGCTCTGGCCAGTGCGAAGCTGGCAGCAGCGTTGAGTGGTGATCATCTCGACGAAATTGGGATGACCATCGCGTACTTGAAAAGAGCATTAAAGGCGATCACGACCTCGATGAATGCCGCAGCGCAATTGCGAAAGGCCGCCGGACTGATCAGCCGGTCGGAGTATCTGGTGTTGCAGCAAAGGCTCTTTGAAGTTCGTGACGGCATCGTAAGCCTGATGGGTGAATATCGCGGTGAGTGGCGCCGCCGTTTTGGCCCGGACAGCTTTCAGCGTTGAATGAAATAAGGGCGCGCTCCGTCCAATCATGCAAACGGAAGCGACTCTGGCGCAGTCCGATGTGTCGGAATTGGACTTGGTGAAACGATGCCAGGCCGGTGATACCGAAGCATTCGACGAGCTGGTAACTCGCTACCGCACACGAGTATTCGGCATGATTTACAACATGGTCCACAGCGAACAGGACGCATGGGATCTCGCTCAGGAGAGCTTTCTCAAAGCCTGGAAGTCGATTGGACGCTTTCGTGGTCAGTCATCTTTTTACACCTGGATTTATCGCATCGTGATGAACGTAACGATCGATTGGCTGCGCAAAAAGCAGGTTAAAAGTGGCGGCGCTGAGTTCGATGATGCAATTCAATTAAGAGAAATTGATCCGGCGTCCAAAACGGTCCCGAAAACGGAAGCGTTGCCCCATCAAGCGATGGAACGAGTCGAGATCCGCGCCCGGATCGACAAGGCGATTGGCCAGCTCTCGCCGGAACATCGCGCCGTGATTTTAATGAAGGAAATCGACGAGATGCAGTATCACGAGATCGCAGAAGCGTTGGGATGTTCGATTGGTACCGTGATGTCCCGGCTGTTTTATGCGCGCAAGAAATTGCAAAGCTTACTGAGAGACGTTTATGAAAACGTTTGAGGAAAAGTGGACGGCATGGCTGGACGACCAGCTCAGTGGGCGCGAATTGGCGGAATTCGAGGCGTCGCTGGCAGACAAGGCTGCCGCTGAAGCGGAAAAGGCCGAGGCGAAAAAGCTCGGTCAGCTGTTGAAGCGAGAGTTGAGTGCGCATCCACTGAAGAACGAAGAATTTTTCAGTCATCAGTTGCGCGAAAGCATCGTTCGGGAAAGTGGCGCGCAAGGTCGGGGGCGCCCTCGCCAAAGTCCAACGTCCAGTTGGTGGACGATTCCGCGATTGTTGTGGGCCGGAACGGGCTCGCTCGCCGTGTTTTTGATTTGTACGGTTTTGGTTATGCATCAGGAAAGACCTGCTGAAGAATCGCAATACCTGACGCAAATTCTGAACGCTCGAGTCGATCCAGTCGTTAGTCCGAATGCAACAGTCTCGATCTTCGAGGTGAAACAAGACCGCGCAACGGTGCTCTGGACCGAAGGGCTTCAAAGCTTGCCGGCGGATTACGCCGCGAAATAAATACTCATGCATCGCTCGCTGCCGGTCGTAATCTCCGTTCTTGTTATCACGCTGATGGCTGTGCCGGTATCGCAGGCTGCGGAGACGGTTTGGAGCGGCCTTGTTATGGCGGAGAACGTTGCAGACCCGCAGCCGGTTCCGTCGGAATTAACCCGGATCGAAGGATTGCTGAAAAAGTTTTTCGGCTACAACCAATTTCAGGTGATCGGACAATCGGAAAAGAATCTTAAGACCGGTCAGGAAGATTGGCTTGCCAGGAGCAAATTTTTTGGACTGCACGTAGATGCGCGCGGTGAAACTCAAGGCGGCTATGTTTTGAATCTAAAGCTTTACAAGGAGAAGGAGCTTTTGCTCGAGACGGAAACCAAGCTAAGCAAACGCAGCCCGTTGGTGATCAAAGGTCCTCAGGTGGGTGGGGGACAATTGCT
>JBLMXH010000245.1:0-17092 GCA_050257685.1 Nitrospirota bacterium | reverse complement strand
CCATGCTTGGCAGCGGGAGCGCGGGAAACAGCACGCTAATCGCCACTGATCATTGCAAGATTCTCGTCGATGGCGGTCTCAGCGCGCGGCAAGTCATGTTGCGCCTGGAGCAATGTGGCGTTACGCCGGAGCAGCTCGACGGGGTCGTTCTCACGCACGAACACACCGATCACATCTGCGGTCTTGAAGTTCTCTGTCGGAAATTCGATCTGCCGATTTACTGCAATCGCCTAACGGCCGAGGCGCTTCGGTCCGGCGGTCTCGCGGAGCGATGTCGGAACTGGCGATTGTTTGCAACCGGCTCCGAGTTTTCTATCTGCGATATCACAGTCCAAACATTTCCGGTGCCGCATGACGCGGTGGATCCGCTCGGATTCGTGTTTCACGCCGGGTCAGGCGGCCTTGGGTTCATTACCGACCTCGGTTACGTGACCAAGTTGATCGTCGAACGCTTACGACAAGTGCAAACGCTGGTCATTGAGACTAATCACGATGAAAAACTTTTGCAGAATGACACACACCGCCCGTGGCCGGTGAAACAGCGTATCCAATCGCGGCACGGGCACCTGTCGAATACGGTTGCGGCAGGCGTGATCGAGGAATTGTTGCCCGGAAAAATCGAGCGCGTGCTGCTCGGCCATCTTAGTCGCGATTGCAATATGCCCGCTCTCGCTGTGAATACGGTGCGCGCCTCCCTCGAGAAGTGCGGCAGGACAGACGTGGAAATCTATTGCGCGACACAATTCGAAATCAGTCCGCGATTTCGAATCGGCGAGACGCAGCCTGGTGCGTTTCAATCAACTTTCGAGAACGCTTTCTTCCAAAACGCGCTGTAGCGGCTTGCCCGATGTCACGCCTTAGGCGCGGCGAGGACGAATGCCGCAGCAATTCACAGGACGCAGTGACACACTTGCGACTGCGCGTGCTTCGTGTGATGACCAAACATGTATGCGGTTGAGCTGGATCGATCGAAACGGCTACTGGTGATCAGCGCTGCGCAAAAAGTGACCGCCGAGGAAGCCGATATCGCCGTCCAACGAATCCGTGAGATGTTGCGGGATGTCGCGCCCGGATTTCACGTTCTGGCGGATTTCCGGTGGCTCGAATCCATGGATCCCGCGGCAGCGCGGCACATCGCCGAGATCATGGACGTGCTCGCCGAGAAAAACGTCGCCTCAGTGACCCGGGTGATGCCCGATCCGCACAAGGACATCGGTCTCAATATCCTCTCGCAATTCCATTATGGGCCGGATGTTACTATCACCACCTTCGAGACATTGGCTGATGCGGTACAAAGCATCATAGTTAAAACCGATTCTTCCCCAAGTTAATGCTGCGCAGCTTTGTTTCCTTCCTTGATGGCCTCAGCCTCCGTCATGTATTTCCCCTTTTTGGTGGTGCCATAAAAACGCGAGCCTTCTTTGTGGTACATATGTGTTTCGGTGTTAACCCAAACTTTGCCGTGGCCTCCGCCGGGCGCCGGTGAATTGACCGCCTTTGCGGCCGCGCCATGCGCAACCGCCGGACTCGCTGCTGCGGGACTGGTTGCTGAAGAAGTTTTCGGTTTGAATAGATCGCCGAGATTGAACTTGCCCGGCGAGGGCGACGGGCTTGGATGTGCCGCAGGCGCGGGACTGGCCTTGGCTTTCTTCATCGCGCGATGCTTCGCAGGCGTTTGCGATGCAGAAGGCGATTCGGCAGGACTCGGCGATTGCGCTTGCAAAAGACAAATGCCGGTAAATCCGACAACAGCGATGAGAATAGAAATTTTTGTGATCATATCGCGAGAGTAGGGAATCTGCGGGATGATCGTCAAACTAATTCGGAGACACGCGGAACGGCGACTTTTCATTTGGTTCGCCATCTGTCCCGGGCGCGGCAACCCGCCGTATGCTTTCCGGGCTTAAGCTCAACCCTTGAGCGTGGTGCCTGCGTGCGCTACCGTCTGCCGGGATGCTCGATCTCACCTTGGGATGCCTCAAATGGGCGGCGGTCGGCTTTGTGGTCGCCTTTGCGCTTATGAAACTCTTCGAAGCGAGTCATATTCATGACGACATTCCCAAACCAGCATTCAAGATACGACAGACAAAGCGCGCCACACTCGTTTTATCAACTTTCGCAGCAATGCTTTCCGCTTTGGTGTGGCTGCTCGTTCAGAAATTGGACTAAACCTGTCTGCGGTTTGATAATGGTGGATCGGCTCGACACGCCGAGCCGGTGACACGGACTCAATCCATTGCCTTACAGGACGCCGCAATCCACCTCCGAACTGATCGCCGTCATCCCAGATAAAATCCGCCGTTCACATTGAGCACCTGTCCAGTGATATAACTCGCCATTGGCGACGCCAGAAACAGAGCGCCATCGACAATCTCGTGAGCTTCGCCGAGGCGACCGAGCGGAATTTGTTTGATAAAGTTCTGGGTCACTTCCTCCGACATGCCTTTGCTCATTCCTATATCAATGAATCCAGGCGCAATGGCGTTCACGGTTATGTTCTGTCGCGCAAACTCGCGTGCTGAAACTTTGGTGAGCGCAATGATTCCGGCTTTGCTCGACGAATAATTTGCCTGGCCGAACAGCCCCATCTGTCCGCTCACCGACGACATGTTGATCACCCGTGCGCCGTTGCGCAGAATAGGTGCCGCTTTCTGCGTGACTGTAAATGTCCCGATGAGATTCACGCGGATGACATTTTCGAATTCATCCAGAGACATTTTCTTAATCGTGCGATCGCTGATGATGCCGGAATTGTTTACCAGGATATCGAGCCCGCCGTGCTGATCGCGTATCTGCTTCATCATCGCTTCGACCTGCTGCGGCTGGGTGACATCAGCCTCAATTACCAGCGAGTTATTCAGTTCCTTCGCTACACTGAGGGCATCAGCTTTGTTTTGTTCCTGTGCGTCGGCCACGTAATTCACCACACATTGCGCACCGCGCTGGCCGAAGGCTTGAATCATCTCTGCGCCAATTCCGCGGGAGCTGCCCGTAACCAGCGCAACTTTGCCGGTGAAATCGAAAGGATCCTTCATAGCGATTGTTGCCTCTGTTGAGAGCAATGGCGCACAATCAATGCGCATGGCAGCCCGATCAATGAAATATGAATGGCGACGGCGAGCAACTCGTTCCCCAGCCGATGTCGAAACGTTGGGAAGGCCGTCGGCAACACAAACCAGTACATCACAATGTAAACGCCGATCCCGTACAACACACCGGACACAAAAGCATGACGCGTCAGAACTCTGATCTTCCGGCTGGCCAGGTAAAAAATGGATACCACCACAAACGCTACGAAAAAATGGAGCGCCAGACCAAACCCAGCCGTTAACAATCCGCCGTCGTACGAGTTTGCGCCCAACAATCCGGCGGCGATTCCCTGCAATCCACGCCGCGCGCCGACTCCGCGTTGCCACCAGATTACGAAGGCTGACGAAATGTCTAAAATACCAACCACCAGACCGGCAGTACCGATTGTGCGGAACGCCAGACACTTTCTCATAGATTTCGGCGGAGCTTACTCAGGAACCAACAAGATTAGGAAGCAGAGAAACCACCGCAGCGACAATGGATTACTTGCTGCGAACCTGTAATCTGCGCTGCAACCGACGACTGCCACTGCGGGTGCACTGTGCGACGGCAACCGTTTCAAATCTGTGGAATAGTCGAAAAAACCAGAAGGATGGCATAAACATTGAATCAGTTTTCCTGTTTTCGCGGATCCAAAATTTGTTGTTATCTCTAGAAGATGTCTTCGCCCATTCGAATTCTAACCGCAGTCCCGATTTGCGATGGCCACGACAGCGCGATCAACACGATCAATCTGGAATTTATCCGACATGGGATTGAAGTGATTTATCTCGGTTATCATCGGTCTGTGGGCGACATCGTCCGTGCCGCCATCCAAGAGGACGTGCGCGCCATCGGTATCTCCAGCTACAACGGCGGGCACATCGAATTCTTCGCAGCCGTTGTCGATGTTTTGCGCAAAAAAGGCGCAGACGACATCAAGGTTTTCGGAGGAGGAGGAGGCACCATCACCCGCGACGACGCTGCAATGATGAGACGCAAAGGCGTAGACGAAATTTTTTTTGCCGGCACGTCACTCGAAGAGATGGTGAAATTTGTCCATCGACGTTACGGAAAACCCCGAACTAAACGGCCGCGATCGCGATCCGTCGATCAGGAACTCGCGCATAAGCTGACTGAAATCGAGGACGCGTATGGGAAGAGCAAACGCCGAACGTCCAACGTCCAACGTCCAACGTCGAAGGCAGAAAAAAAACGTCAAACATCTCACGTGATCGGGTTCACCGGTCCCGGCGGCGCGGGCAAGACCACTTTGATCGACGAGCTAGTCCTGCGATTTCTGAATCGAAATCCGAAGGGACGAATCGCAATTTTGTCACATGATCCGAGCGTAGTCGGGGAAGGCGCGTTGCTGGGTGATCGCGCCACGATGATCAATTCGCAGGATGATCGCGTGTTCATGCGCAGCATGGCTACGCGCGGACAAGCGGGCGGACTGTCGCCTGCAACCCACGATTGCCTCGCGTTGCTGGCACAATCCAATTTCGATTACGTCATTATTGAGACGGTCGGCACCGGCCAGGAGGCGATGCCATTTCAGAAAAATGGAATCGTCGATTCAACCGTGCTGGTGATGAATCCCGATTACGGAAGCCGGTTGCAATTGCAGAAGATCGTGATGCTCGATTTGGCAGATATCGTCGTGGTGAACAAGAGCGATCTCCAGCGCGCCCGCACTGCGCATACCGAGATCGAGCAGCGTCTCGAACAAAACCGCCGGGACCAGCAATTAGTCGATACAGTGGCAAAACGGCACCGCGACCCTGGCGTGGACCGGCTGTTTGAGTTAATTTCCAACACATCTGCAGCGGCGGTCTGTGACCGCCGCGCGAACGGGGGACGGCGCTCATAGAGCGCTGCTGCAGCAGGAGAAAATTCTATGAGCAAGCTCGGACAAGTCGTCGAATCGATCGAAAATTATAACAAATTCGTTGTCGATCAGGTCAAGCGGGCACGCACCGATCAAAAATTCGGTCGCGATCTGCTTGGACGTTGGAACGATATCAAAGCGAAAATCCCGCTCACGCGCACACCCACTGGTCTGCCGCTGCCGCGTCTCGCGTTACCCGAGATCGATGAGCCGGGCGAGATCGCACGTTTCATTTTCGGTGAAGGTTTGCCCGGCGAGTTTCCTTATCTCAACGCTGCGTATCCCGAGATGTACCTCGAGCCAATCCGCGACATTGAGAGCTTCGAAAAAAAGGGCGGTGACAAAACCGGCAAAAAGCTTACGCAACCTGAAGAGCCAACGCGTTTGTTTTCGGGGCTGATGCTGGCTGAAGACACCAACGAGCGGTTCCATTATCTCACACGCCACCAACGCACACATCGTCTCAGCACGGCATTCGATGGGCCGACACTTTACGGACTGGATAGCGATGCCGACGGCGTTTTTGGGAAAATCGGAGAAGGCGGCGTGGCGATCGACACAGTCGAAGACATGGTGCGCCTTTACGACGGATTTGATCTTGGATCGCCAAACTTTTCCGCCTCAATGACGATCAGCGGTCCGGCGCCGATGATCATGGCCATGTACATCGCGGCTGCCAAACGGCGATTCGGTCGGGAAGTTGTCCCGAAACTGCGCGGCACGGTCCAGGCCGACATTTTCAAAGAAGTCCAGGCGCAGAACGAGACCATTTTCCCGATCGAACCATCGCTGCGATTTCTCACCGATATGGTGGAGTTTACTACGGGCGAAATGCCGCGCTGGTATCCGATCTCAATCAGCGGTTACCACATTGGCGAAGCCGGGTCGACACCCGTGCAACAGGCCGCTTACACGCTCTCGAACGGCTTTGCGTATGCAGAAATGTTCGCAGGGCGCGGAATCCCAGTCGATCAATTCGGGCCGCGTCTTTCGTTCTTTCTCGATTGCGGACTCGACGCCGAGTATGTCGCGCTGGCGCGCGTGTCCCGCCGCATCTGGGCAATCGGAATGCGCGACGTCTTCGGCGCAGGTCCGAGAGCACAGCTGTTCAAATTACACACGCAAACCAGCGGACGCTCGTTAATCGCGGCCGAATTCAAAAATAATCTGACCCGGACAGGCGCTGAACTGATCCTGTCGTACATGAACGCCACGAATTCATGTCACTCTAACAGCGCCGACGAACCATTCACGACTCCAAGTGAAGAATGGATCCGGCTTGCCGCGCACGGGCAGGCGATCCTGCTGGAGGAATCCGGCATTTTCAAACACACCATGAACATGTTGAGCGGTTCTCCCGGCATGAAAGCGGTCGAGCGCGCTGTCGAAGCGGCGATCCTGGATGAGTTTCGAGAGATCGAGCGCCTCGGGGGCGTGCTGGCTGCAGTGGAAGAGCGGTATCAACGGAGCCAGATCCAGAACGCAGCACATCGGTACGAACAACAAATCTATGACGGCAGTCGGCCAATCATCGGCTTGAATAAGTACCGCGACGATGATGATGAAGCTCCCGAAGTGAAGCTTGTGCGGACGCCGCGGGCCAAACAGCAGTTGCAAGTCGATCGACTCCAGAAATTCAAAAAGAAAAATGCCGAGAAAGCGAACCGCGCATTGGATGAGCTCGCTGCGGTTGCCGAGCGAGGCGAAAATGTTTTCCCAGCTCTGCTGCAAGCAGCCGAAGTTTGTTCGTTAGGCCAGATCACCGGACGTCTACAGGAAGTCGTGGGCCGTTTCCGACCGATGGTGTAACACGCGCGTGCACAGCCATCTTGGCTGTGGGGCTGGCTGGCGTCTCGCCTGCCCAATCTTCTGACATTCGCGTGCAAGATGCTCGCGTGCCCAACGGGCAGGATGCCTGTGCTACGATTACCCCAATGCCCGGCAAAGCATACATCGGCACCAGCGGATGGAATTACAAACGCTGGCGCGATGGTTTCTACGGGAACACCCGGCAAAAAGAATGGCTGCGCTTCTGCGCAGAGCATTTCACTTCGATCGAAGTGAACGGCACGTTCTATAGACTTCAGCCGCAAAGCACGTTTGAAAAATGGCGGGACGAAACGCCCGCGGGATTTCCTTTTGCCATCAAAGGCCATCGCTACGTCACCCACAACAAAAAGCTAATCGACGTCGAAGAACCGGTCATCCGTTGCCGCGACGCCGCATCACCACTGGGTGAACGATTAACTGCTGTGGTATGGCAGCTCCCCGCGTTTTTCAAAAAAAACATCGAGCGACTTGAAAAGTTTTTACAAACACTGCGGCTTTGGGAAACCACGCGCCATGCCATCGAGTTTCGCCACAAGACGTGGTTCGATGAGGAGGTGGCCGAGTGCCTGACGAAACACGCGGTCGCGATCTGTATGTCCGACGCGCCGGATTGGCCGATGTGGGATCGGGTGACGACGGATCTCGTGTACATTCGATTGCACGGACACACGCGGAAATACGCGTCCAATTATAGCAAGCGCTCGCTCGACAACTGGGCAAATCGTGTCCGCACCTGGCTCAACGAGAATCGAGATGTTCACGTTTACTTCGACAACGACGCCGAAGGTGCGGCACCCAAAAACGCGCTCACACTGTTGGATATGCTGCGCTAACAAACCGATGTCATTAACACCGGTCTTCAGACCGGTGCTTTAAGCGCAACTGGAACGAAGCCGTTTCAACGGCTTTCTCGAGAGGGAACCAGACTTTGATTTCGGGAAGCCATTGAAATGGCTCGTTTACATCTGCGCTGGTAACATCCGTTTCTGGCAATGCGCACAAAACCATGTGGTGCGGCCGCCGATCGTACCTGATTTCAACGCGCGACCGCAACGTGGACATCTGCCGTGTTTTCGACGGTGTGTCAGCAGCCAGGATCTCGGCAAACGATTGAAATCGGTTTTCAACGCAATCGCTTTTTCCAGCACATCCGTTGTCGCACGAAACAACCGCATTACATCGTTGTCTCGCAAGGTGGCGGCGGCAGTGGCCGGAGGCATGCGGGCGCGGAAAAGAATTTCATCGGCATAAAGATTGCCGATTCCGGCGATCAATTGCTGGTTCAGCAAAATCGCTTTCACTGCGCCGCGGTGTTTTCCAAGGGTTGCTTTAAATTGCGAGAAACTAATTTCGAGCGCGTCACGGCCAACCCCGCGTCCTCGCAAAAATTCATCGATGTCCTCGATCAACTCGACCTCGCCAAATTTTCGTTGATCGTCGAACGCCAATCGGCAGTTGTTCGCAAAACCAAAAATCACGCGCGCAGTTCTCGGCGCCACTTCGTCGTGTTCTAGATACACAAGCGAACCGGTCATTCCGAAATGCAATCGCAACCAGAGCTCATCACTGGCTCGCACAAACAGATGTTTGCCATGACGGTGACTTTTTTCGAAGCGACGCCCTTTCAGTCGCCGTGTCAGTCCACGCGGGGAAAGGCGTTTCAACACATACGAGTCCTGCACTTCGACGTTGGTGATCCGCTGGTGCAACGAGGTGCTATCCAGATATCGCTTGAACGTTTCGACTTCGGGCAGCTCTGGCATCGCGGTTACGCTTGAATTGTACGGTGGGCGCTCCGCCTGCCCAAATCGCCGGCAACCGAAGCGGTTGCCCTACAGATAGATGAAGCAGGCAATTTTGTCTTTCAGCTTTGCGTCCGCGAATGCGCGATCACAGATGGAATCTCATGTCGCGTCACTTAGGTTTCCGCTCGAGGTATTCCTTTAGCGCCATGGCGTTACTGTGTGCGGTGTCTTTCGCGCCGAACAGAAGGGTTACACGCCGTTTTCCGGACTCGCGCGCGAGTTTTTCAACGTCATCGCGATGCTCCTCCAGTTCGGTGGCGTACTTCCTTTTGAACTGCTCCCATTTGTTCGGATCGTGCTTGAACCATTTGCGTAAGCTGGTGCTTGGCGCGATTTCCCTCAGCCATTCATCGATCTGCGCGTCACTTCTCTTCAGGCCTCGTGGCCAGATCCGGTCAACTAACACGCGAAGGCCGTCGGATTTTGCTGGCTCGTCATACACACGTTTGACTTTTATGCTCACGCCGACGTATCGCATGAAAAGCTTCGGCCGGTTGTGCTCAGTCGATGTACCGTGAGGGTTGAGCGTTCCGATGAGCCGCAATTCAGTCGAACGCTTCATTAGATTGCTAAAGCAATCGCCGACGGGTGCTGTGTTTAATCCGTGGTGGGAAGTCGACGAGCAGAACGACATTGCCCGGACGGCGCCAAGGATACGGCGCCAACAATTGGGTGCTTATCTCCAACAACGTCTCGGGCACGCAAAGATCGCTGTTATCGGTGAAGCGCTCGGTTACCGCGGTGGTCATTTCACCGGCATCCCGATGACTTCGGAGCGCATCCTGCTCGGGAAACGGGATACTGTAGCGGCGCTCAATGAGCGCCGAAAACCAAAGGCAAGATCCAAGAACGGCGCTCATAGAGTGCCGCTACAAATTCTTGCGACAATGAAGCCGCGGCGTACGAGCAAACCCACTATCTGTCCTGATGGTCTTTCGGAACCGACCGCCACGATTGTCTGGGGCGCCTTGCTGAAGATTGGTGTATTACCGGACCAGTTCGTGCTGTGGAATGCATTTTCGTGGCATTCGTTCGATCCGCAGCGCGGCCTGTTGAGCAACCGAATGCCTAACAAGTGCGAGCAACTTTTCGGTCGCCCTGTGCTGAAAGCGTTCCTGGCATTATTTCCCTGCAGGCAGATCGTTGCACTGGGAAAAATTGCCGCTGCGCAGCTGAACCAACTCGGTTTCGATGCGCATTGTGTTCGCCATCCGGCATCCGGCGGTGCGAAGCTTTTTCGCGAGCAAATCGCCAGAATCCTCCGCTAATCGCGGCAAACTACGGCTTTGGTGGCTCGCTCTTTTTTAACGGTCCAAACAGGTCGAGCGGTACTGGCAGAAACGTGGTGGTGTTATGCTCGCTGGAAATCTCGCGCATCGTTTGAAGGAAACGTAATTGCAGTGCGATCGGTTCCCTGCTCATGATAGCCGCGGCCTGCACCATTTTTTCTGCGGCCTGATATTCACCCTCGGCGTTGACGACTTTGGCGCGCCGTTCGCGTTCCGCTTCGGCTTGCTTTGCCATCGCACGCTTCATTGTATCCGGTAAGGCGACGTCTTTCACTTCAACTGCCGTGACCTTGATCCCCCACGGGTCGGTTTGGCGATCAATGATTTCCTGCAGCGTCTGATTGATTTTCTCCCGGTGCGCCAGCAATTCATCCAACTCCGCCTGGCCAAGTACGCTGCGCAACGTGGTTTGCGCGATCAGCGATGTGGCTTTCAAAAAGTTCTCCACCTTGACCACAGCAGCCTGTGGATCGATTACGCGAAAATAGAGCACGGCGTCCACGCTCACCGGCACGTTGTCACGCGTCATGACTTCCTGTCGCGGCACATCAATCGTGACCACGCGCAGGTCCATGCGCACCATGCGATCGACGATGGGGATAAGAAAGATTACCCCTGGTCCCTTGGCGCCGAGTAACTTTCCAAGACGAAAAATGACGCCACGCTCGTATTCGCGCAGGATCCGGATCGCCTGAGGGAAAACAATAATGACGAGAATGATGATAGGCACTGCCCAACTGATCAGTCGCGGAAACGCTTCGAGTAGTTCCATGGTTCTCTCCTCTCGGAACAGCAGTCTCAACTGAAATCATGCGCTATTCCAGAACGATGATGGGGCGTTGCGCTCTGAAAAATTCTGCTGTTTGCAATGCGATGTCGCCCGGGACCTTTACTTCAGGTATGCTGCGGTTCCGCTCGAGCGACAAGCAGGCTGTGTGTTCTTGGGCGAAATGGCCGATCGAAATCTCGCGTCGTCGAGATCACCTGTTCGCAATTCCGCGTTGCAATGTTTGATCACATATGTGAGCGAACATTGCAATTGGATAGCGGAAATCCTGTGCGTGTGCGCGATTAAACCCGAGTGCGCGTCGTCAACACGCGTGTGTTGTGTCCGCCGAACGTGGGCGACAAATCCCGGCGCCGGCGCGAATAGAAATCTGCGGGACGCGGCAATAATTTATTCCCCCTGATTAGTTCCTGCGGGTCTAGTTCAGGAGTTCGTACCAATTGTTTCGACGGCGTGGTTCGTATCCGGCCTCCCGAATGAGCGATTCGATTTTCGCTGCATCCAGGCGAAAAGTCGTCCCTGCGCTGCTCACCACATTCTCCTCCATCATGACAGAACCGAAATCGTTCGCGCCATATCTGAGCGCGATCTGCCCAATGTTCGGACCTTGCGTGACCCAGGAGCTTTGAATGTTTTCAATGTTGTCCAGGAAAATTCGTGCGAGCGCTTGCGTTCGGAGATATTCGGACACGCCGGTAGGCTGGTTCACCTTCAATACGGTGTGCTGTGGCTGAAACGTCCAGCAAATGAACGCAGTGAACCCGCCGCTGCGATCCTGTTGATCGCGAATCCGCTGCAAATGTTCGACGCGATCCTCGACGGTTTCGACGTGACCGAACATCATCGTGGCGCTCGATTTCAATCCGAGCTCATGCGCCACCTGCATCACGTCGAGCCATTGCTCGGTGTTGATTTTGAGAGGCGCAATCCTTTTCCGTACCCGGTCCACAAGGATTTCGCCGCCGCCGCCGGGAATCGAACCGAGGCCGGCCGCCTTGAATTGCGAAATCACTTCTCGCAGCGGCATCCGGAACGTCTCCGCGAAATGTTGAAACTCCGGCGGGCTGAACCCATGAATATTGATGTGCGGATATTTTTCGCGGATGTGCTGTAAAAGATCGATGTACCATTGAAATTGCAATTTCGGATGATGGCCGCCCTGCATCAGGATTTGGACTCCGCCTGCAGCAGTAAGTTCGTCTAGTTTTTGATCCAACTGCTCGAAGCTCAGCACGTAATGGTCTTCGTCACGTTCGGTCCGATAAAAAGCGCAGAACTTGCAATAAACGTTGCAGACGTTCGTGTAATTGATGTTGCGATCGACGATGTATGTCACGATCTCGCGGCCGCGACCGCCATAGCTTTTGGCCTTTGCCACGTCGCGCCGCGCATTCGCAAGCGCCGCTAATTCCTCCAGTGGCCAGTGATACAAATCCAGCGCGTCATCTGTCGAAATCCGAGCGCCTTCCAGGACTCTTTGGGTGAGCGCATCTCGATTGAGTGAAACCATCGCAAACAAATCTTAGACGCTGCTGAGGATTTGGCACGCACCAACTGCAAGGCGTCCGCCGCGGCGGAGGCCGAGGATTGGCGTCTCACAGAGACCCCCTACAATTCAAGGCTCCTTGTTTTTAGTCGTCGCGATTACATCATGATGATGTGACAGAACGGATCGCAATCATCGGCGCGGGCGTATCGGGGCTCACGTGTGGTGTAGTGCTTGCTGAGCACGGCTACCGCACTGCGATCTTCGCGAAGGCCATCGGGCAGCACACAACCTCCAGTGTGGCTGCGGCCGTTTGGTTTCCCTACCACGTCGAACCAGCCGAAAGAGTCATCCCGTTGGCGCTCGAAACGTACGAGGTGCTCTTTGATCTCGCTCGGTCTCCCGAAACTGGTGTCTCGATCATCGAGTCGAGGCAGTTTTTGCGCACCGGTGCAATTGAAGTTCCAGATTGGGCTATTCCGCTGGGCGCTTCCGTCATCCCAAGCGCAGTCGAAGAACGCCGTAGCATGCCTTTCAAGGTTTCTCCACAGGATCCTTCGACTGCTCCCGCGTACGCGGGACCTGCTCAGGATGACCACCAATTCTCAAGTGGCTTTTCACTGCTCACGCCCCTCACGGATACTACTATTTATCTCGATTACCTGGCTGAACGCTTTCGCAACAACGGCGGCGAAATCCACACGAACGTCAGCTTCGAAAAACCCGAAGATGTCGATAGAAAATTCGACCTGTTGATCAATTGCGCAGGGATCGGCGCGAGAGAGCTTGTTCAGGACATCGATCTGGAGCCGCATCGCGGCCAGGTCGCAATTGTCCCGAAGATTGAGGGTCTATCGTGCGCGATCGTCTGCGATGATGAGCCGCTGATGTACGCGATCCCGCGCACCAACGATTGTGTTTTCGGTGGAACGAATGAGCTCAGCGACAATCTCGCCGCTGATCCGGCAACCACTTCTCGAATTGTCACCGAATGCAGTCGCGTTCTAAATATCAACGAACCGCGCATCCTCGCCGAGCGTGTCGGTCTGCGCCCATTCCGAAGATCAGGCGTTCGGATCGAGCGCAGCCAATTGCGCGACGGTCGCACAGTCATTCACAACTACGGCCACGGCGGCGCCGGGTTCACCCTCTCGTGGGGATGCGCGCGTGAAGTTCTTGAATTAGCGGCTTCGTAGTGAGTTGGCCGCCGAAGCAAAAAGAAGACGAAAATTTCGTCCAATCCGGATGGCGCCCTACGTCAGCGCAATGCACTGGAAAGAACTGACGACGTCGTCGGGACCTTTTTCCGAGAAGAAGCTTTCGTAATAGCCCGGGCCGAGGTCCCAATGCGGACCCTTGTAATAATCGTCACGAAAAAATCGCCACACGCCGCTCACCACGATGACGCAGCTCATGCGGTCGTTCCAGTAATCACCGACGTAAAGGAAACTTAAGTTCGTGCGGGCATAGGAACCTTTGAAGCCGATATGGTCGTAAAGCACGACCTCAGGCAGGCGAGTAATTTCTTTCGTCGGTTCGACAGTCACTTTCCCGGCACCGGAAGAGTGATAACTCAACGAGCCGAGGCTCCATTTCATGTCGATGACGCACCCGTTATCGGGCGACAGTTCAATTTTAGATAGTCGTGGCATAAGCGTGCAGGGCGATGGTTTCCGGTAATTTGATCAGATGAATTCTGCTCTGTCGAGCAAAGAGATTACGCCGCCAAAACGTCTGTAACGTCCGCTGTCCTCAGGGGAGATTCGTAGCGCGCGACCTATTGCATTTTTGCCCGGCCGATCACGCCACATGCTATGCGCGCTCCTGAATCGCCGGACGGTTGGGTCTTCAAATCGTCGGGTTTCGCGTGCACGACGACTGAACGACCAATTGCCGAGTTCGTATCACTCGTGAGGGAAATCTGATGGTCCACATACTCCAGCTTTGCGTTGCCGGAAGCGTCTGCTTCCACATTTCCCATGTCGCCCTCGTGCCGCGCGGCTGCATCTGGCCCGGCATGCGGTTGGTTGGTGGGATTGAAATGCGCACCGGCGGAGCTGGCATCGGCTGCGCTGCAATCGCCAAATTCATGTACATGAAAACCGTGCTTACCAGGCGCCAAGCCCGCGAGTTCTGCGTGCACCTGAACGCCATCGGCGACGGGCGTAAAAGTGACGGTGCCACTGACCTTGTTGCCAGCGGTGGGATGCAGTACGCAAATGCCTTTTGATGAGGACGCCGATTTCGCCGCAGGTGTTTGCGCCAGCGCGATTAAACCGGCGAACGATGCAAGCACTAGCCCGATAGACCACGCTCGAAACGAATTCATATCAGCATCTCTATTTCGCCGCCGCGGATAAGTCCAGCTGCATCAAAAACAAATGTCGCTACGGTGGCAGGCCCTGCACGGCTTTCGGTGTAGCAAGGCGGCGCTCACGGAGTGATCGCCCTACTTAAAACATCGCGTATTTCTGGAGGGTCAGGTAATCAAAAGAAAGATCATGCCGAACTATCGAAAGAAATTTGCGGTGAAGCCGGGATCCAAGGTCCGATTAAAACACTTCGATGCCGGGTATCACGGAAAACATGATTCACGCAAGTCAGCTTTGCCCGAAATCGAGAAGAACCGCCAGAAAATGGATGGCCTGCAATACCTGATGTATGCCGAGAACAAGCATTCGCTTCTCGTTGTATTGCAGGGACTCGACGCAGGTGGCAAAGACGGCACAGTCCGCCACATCTTTACCGGAATGAATCCAGCGGGCTGCGTTTCTATCGGGTTCAAGCAGCCCACGCCGAAAGATTTAGCGCACGATTTTCTCTGGCGTGTTCATCCGCATGTACCTGGCAAGGGCTCAGTCGTAGTTTTCAATCGCTCACATTACGAGGATGTGCTGGTAGCGCGCGTTCACGATTTAGTGCCGGAGAAAATCTGGTCAAAGCGCTACGATCAGATCAACGATTTCGAAAAGCTGATCACCACGCAAAACAACACGACAATCCTCAAATTTTTTCTGCATATTTCAAAAGAGGAACAGCTTGCCCGGTTTGAGAAACGGCTCGAAGACCCGGCCCGTCAGTGGAAGATCAGTGAATCCGACTACAAGGAACGCAGATATTGGAATGATTACACGAAAGCGTTCGAGGATGTGCTTAACAAAACCAGCACCGAACACGCTCCCTGGTTCATCATTCCTTCGAACCACAAGTGGTTTCGAGATCTGGCTATTTCGCAAATTATTGTCCGGGCGATGGAAGAGATGGACATGCAGTGTCCGAAGCCGACGGTGAACCTCGCAGAGATTCGGCGTAAATATCACCAGACCGCCGATCAGGAGAAATCGGGCAGACGTAACAAATCCTAATATTGTCGGAGATTGCGCTACAACGTCTGACGCTCCTGCTGGATGAGTCGCCGCTGAACCGGATTCAGCGATGGCTTTGGGTGCTATCGACCGGAGGAACGTTGCTCGACGGTTACGTTATTTTCGTCCTGGGCGTGGCGATGCCCATCCTCATTGCTGAGTTTCACATTCAATCTGACGTGGTCGGTCTTATTGGGGCGAGCCTGGTCTTTGGCGCTGTCATTGGAGCAGGAGTCGGCGGCCCGATGGCGGACCATCTTGGCCGAAAGAAACTGATGGTCACCGACATGATCATTATTGGCGCCGGCGCTTCCATCAGTGCGCTGGCCAACGGACCGGGAATGCTGTTGATAGGGCAACTGCTCGTCGGAATGGGAGTAGGTATCGATTTTCCTGTCAGTAGCAGCTATGTCTCCGAAATTTTGCCCAAACGCAGTCGCGCGCGAATGATGGTGGCCACGATTGCCTGCCAATCCGTCGGCATGCTGCTCGCAGCGGCGGTGACACTGCTCTTGCTAAAAAGCGGAAGTGCTCAGAGTTGGCGGCTATTTCTGGCGACGGAAGTGGCAGTCGCTCTACTCTTTTTCATTTTACGACTGTCAGCACCGGAGAGTCCGTGCTGGTTGATGTCTCGCGCTAAATTTGCAGACGCGGCAAAAGCTTCCATTCGGATCATTCCCCAGCAACGAAAGGCGGTGTTGCAGCTCACCGGCAATCACGAGAAGCTCGCAACTCCAGTTCCGCACACGGCCGGTGGATTATCGATGCTGTTTTCCCGCCCTTATCGGGTACGGACGGCCTTGGTAACAATTCCCTGGTTCCTGATGGATATCGCTACGTATGGAGTCGGGCTGTTTACTCCCACAATTCTGGGAGCGATGGAAGTCTCCGCAAAAACGCGCGGATTGGCCGCACGGGATTTTGCTCTGGCAGAGGGGAGCGCAGTTATCGATTTGTTTTTGCTAATTGGTTTCGTGCTTGGCGTGTGGATGGTTCCGCGGTTCGGCCGGATCCGAATGCAGGCCATTGGTTTTGCAGGAATGGCTGTGGGCATGTTGATGTTACTGGCAGCGGTTGGCCTAACGAACGGGCGTCTGCACATTCCGTTGGTTTTCGCCGGGTTCATCCTGTTCAACCTGCTGATGAACGCTGGTCCTAATTCGACCACATTTACGCTCGCTCCAATATTGTTTCCGACGCAATTGCGGGGGACGGCAGGTGGATTCGCTGCCGCCGTTGCGAAACTTGGCGCAACATCAGGCGTTTTCCTTCTGCCAATCGCAAAAGAAACGTTCGGGGTTTCCCCTGTGCTTGGAATTGTATCGGCAGTCAGTCTGTTGGGTCTGGTCGTCACTGTAATTCTCGGGCACGAGGACACAGAATAGCGACTTTCCAAGTAGTAGAGATGACGCGGGAAAGTGATACTCTTTCCCGGAGGTGCCGATGGGAATACCGAAGCAACTGTTCGATTGTTTGAATCAAAACAACGTCCACTACGAAATCCTGCACCACTCCGAGGCGGTGACGGCGCAGCGGATCGCTCAAGCTGAGCACGTCAAGGGCCGGCATC
>JBLMXH010000244.1:0-43232 GCA_050257685.1 Nitrospirota bacterium | reverse complement strand
GACATAATCCACCCGGCAACGTAATTCGGGCCCGCAAAGATGCGGCCGATCCAGGTGCCTACCAATGCGCCAGCGATGCCAAGCAGAATCGTAATGATGCAACCGCCAGGATCTTTACCCGGCATCAGCAGCTTTGCGATCGCGCCGATAACGAGACCAACGAGAATGGTCCAAATGATTGAATGAGCGCTGAAGTCCATAATGAAACCGAGTTGTATCGAGTCGATTCGCGTCAGGCAAGAAAATTGATTTGGGAGCGCACGCGCCCTCGCGTGCTGTTTCCGGCGCCCTCGCCGGAAAATTCTCTCGAAAAGTACGCTCACTAGCTCAGGTGTTGAAAGTTCGCGATTGGCGAGGGCGCCAATCGAAGCACGCGAGGGCGCGTGCGCTCCCCAGAAAGTTTCTCTACAACTCAATTACCTGCGCTGAGCGAATATCCTCGCTTGCTCGAATTTCCTGGAGCAGCTGTTCGCTCGGAGCGGTGTCGAGATTTAACACCGTGAGTGCGGTACCGCCGGCCTGATTCCGGCTGAGTGACATCGTGGCGATGTTTACGCCATGCTCTCCGAGAAGGGTGCCGATCCGGCCGACCATTCCGGGACGATCCGTATTTTCCAGCACGAGCACTACGCCCTGCGGTCGGGCTTCAACTGGTCGGCTGTTGATGCTCACAATTCGCGGCGTGGCGCCGAAGAACGCGCCACCCACTGAAACGCTTTTCCCTTCGCCGGCTGCAGACAATTCGAGCATGTCGGTATAATCGCCGGGCGCGCTCAACCGTGACTCGCTCACCTTCAAACCGAGGCTTTCCGCAAATGCGGGTGCATTCACTTCGTTAATTTCGCTGCCGCCGGCGATTTGCAGAAAACCTTTCAGCGCCGCGCGAGTGATTGCAGTCGTATCAACTTCGTTCACTTTGCCGCTGTAGTTGATGTTGAGCGACTCCGCGCGTTTCGGCGCGATTTGCGACAAAAATTTACCCAGTTTTTCGCCGAAACGCAGATGGGGTCCGATGATCGCCAGAGTCTTCGCGTCAAGGTTCGGCATATTCACTGCGTTGCGGATCGTCCCTTCGAGCAACACGGCGCGAATCGACTGGGCAATTTCAATGCCTACACTCTCCTGCGCTTCTGCAGTTGATGCGCCGAGATGCGGCGTAAGAATAACATTCGGCGCATCGCGCAACGGCGAACCGGACGGCAATGGTTCAATTTCAAAGACATCCAGCGCGGCGCCGGCGACTTGCCCGTCTCGCAAGGACTGCGCCAACGCCACTTCATCGAGCAGACCGCCGCGAGCGCAATTGATGATGCGGACGCCCCGCTTTGTCTTCATCAACTGCGTGGCATTGAGAATGTGGCGAGTTTCAGCAGTAAGCGGCGTATGCAGCGAGATGAAATCGGCGGTGGTAAGCAGATCGTCGAGCGCATCCACCAACTCTACTTGCAGACTGCGCGCGCGTGTCGCGGAAAGGTAAGGATCGTAAGCGACCACGCGCATACCAAAACTGATTGCGCGCCTGCTCAGTTCGCTGCCGATGCGGCCCATGCCGATTATGCCCAGAGTTTTGTTGTAGAGTTCGACGCCTTCAAAATTCTTTTTGTCCCAGGCCTTGCTACGAACGTTCGCGTCAGCCTGCGGAATCTTGCGCGCGACGCCGAGCAATAACGAAAACGCGTGCTCGGCAGTCGAAATGGTATTCCCTCCCGGAGCGTTCAAGACGACCACGCCGCGGCGGGTCGCTGCCTCGACATCCACGTTGTCCACACCAACTCCGGCACGGCCCACGACACGAAGTTTATTGCCGGCATTCAAAATCTCGGCAGTGACCTTGGTCTGGCTGCGAACCACCAGTGCGCTAAACGGCGGAATTAATTCAACGAGTTCGTGCTCGTTCAAACCGGTTTTAACCGTGACCTGCAGCGCGTTCTCACGCGAGAGTTCCTCCACTCCGCGCTGCGAAATGGAATCGGCGATAAGGACCTTCGGTAGATTCATGACAACATTAAGGTTTAACTGTTGGTGTTGACCTCATCAAAGTCATTCCGAGCGAAGTCGAGGAATCCCGTGGCGTCCCGTACGATACCATCGCGGGATGCTTCGACTTCGCTTCGCTCCACTCAGGATGACGGCCATTCAATGATACGGGGTTGCTCAAAAACTAAACCTTAAAATTTAAAACGCGTTGTGCTTAAACTTTCGGCGCATGCAAGAGCGGAAACCGTTCCTTGTCATTTTTGCCATCGCGGCCGCGCTTGTGATCCCAGCTGCGCTCACATTGCGGACGGTTATTCATCCCGTCATTTTGCAGGCGACATCGGAGAATCCGACGCCGCTCGGATATACGTGGAGCCTGCTACTGTTTATTATCCCGATCGGCGCGCTAAGTTGGTGGTTTAGCTGCAGACCCGATTTGCAGTTTCCCAGAAAAGCGTTCTGGCTGACGATCGCGGTGTTAACGCCGCTCGGTTTTGTTCTCGACCTTCTGTTTGGCAACGCGTTTTTCGTTTTCCCAAATAAATCAGCCACTCTCGGTTGGGAAGTACCCGCTGTCGGTGGAGTGATTCCGATTGAAGAATTCGTTTTCTACCTCGCAGGGTTCATGCTCGTGCTCCTGAGTTATATCTGGTGCGATGAATACTGGATGGGTGAGTACAACGTGCGCGATTACGCGGCCACAGCCGGAGATGTTGGGCGGATCGTCCGCTTTCATATTACGTCGGTGATCCTCGGGTTTGCCCTGATCACCGCTGCGATTTTGTATCGAAAATTTGTGTCGGGCGTGCCGGAAGGCTTTCCCTGGTATTTTATTTATCTCGTCTGCGCGTCGCTGATTCCATCTGCGGGGTTTTTCCACACTGCCCGTGCATTCATTAATTGGCGCGCATTTAGTTTTACATTTTTTCTGTTGCTGCTGATCAGTTTGCTTTGGGAAGCGACGCTCGCTTTGCCTTATGGATGGTGGGAATACCGGCCTGGTACGATGATGGGGCTGCACATCGGAGCATGGTCCGGTCTGCCGATCGAAGCAGTTTTCGTTTGGTTCGCTGTGACGTTCACCACAGTCATCACCTATGAAGTCATTAAAATCTGGAAAGCGCTGGGGACACGCGCGATCGAAGCGTTTTTCGGAATCAGGAAGTAGTCCTCTGCATCTGTAGCCAAGGCCCTGTCGGCCGTTGATTGGTAGGGCGCGTCACTCCGTGCGCACCGATTTGTAAACCGCACGCGGCGGGCAGAGGACTGCCCGCCCCACGGAACCAGCCACAGCTCAACCGGAAATGATCAGGTGAATCGATTCGGGCAGATGCTGGGCCACGTTTGTAGCAACGCTACCGCGGAGCAGCTTAACCATCGCCGGGCGCTGCGAGGCACCTATGATGAGGAAATCCATGCCCATCGTTGCGGCAAGGTCGACAATTGTCGTCGCGGCGTCCTGGCTTACAGCGTAAAGGGGAACCACGTTTATGCCACGCTCGCTGCCAAGCTTGCGCATCGAGCACATGATCGCATTCGCTTCCGGGTCGTCCTGCCAGGTGGAGCGGCCCAGCCGTGTGCCGGCTGCCGTGTAATAGACAGCGACTTCTTTAACGTAGAGCACAAATAGTGTCGCTTTCCGCAACTGCGCTTCGTCCAAAGCAAAGCTGAGCACCGGTGTGATACCACGCGCAGCGACCATGATTTTTTGGCCCTCTTCCAAACGTGGTCGCATACTGCTCACGAGGTCAGGCGTAACCATCTGAGCGACCTCACGCGTAACGGTCAGTGTGGTAAGGCCCTGCCGTTTCAACGTGTAAGCGCGCAACGCCAAACCGCCGATCAAAATCGCGAGCACAAATTGAAGGGCGTCAAGTTTCGTGTGAGCCAGCGTCAACTCGACCAAAGCCAAAATCACAAATGTGATACCGAAGAGAACGCGATCGTACCAGGTGAAATCTACGTTCCGATTGAATGTGCAGGAACCGAGGTTCACGGTGATCGCACCAACCACGCCAATCGCGTAAAGGCCGGCTAGCGCAGCGAAGTCTGCCGCAAAGAGCAGGACCACCACGGGCAGGCCCACGGAAATCACGAGCGGCCACACTGGAACCCCGTGTCGGTTCAGTCGCCGAAATTGGCGAGGCATCTCCCGATCGCGCGACATCATGTAAAGCAGACCGATCATCGCCACGATCGCGGTATTGGCCGCACTCAAAAGGAGCAGGCAAAAAACAATTCCTACAATCCAGCCAAAGATCTGTCCGACCGCCGGCGAAAACGTCGCCGAGGCGAATTGTTCTCCGACGAAGCGCAGCATATCTTCACTTCTCTGTCCAAGAACTGCGGCGATCGTGCCCTTATCAGTTAAGTGTAGCGTTTTCCCGAGCACCGTGGGCAGCGAAAGCATTGCCCATCCAAGAAGCGCCGTGCCGATAACAACTTCGATTGCTATAGGGAGAATTGCCTTTAACGACTCACGCGCCACCCTTGGGTGTTCCATCGTCGATCCGGGATCAAGTTTCATCACACCGGTGAGATTCGCGATGGATTCCGCACCGGACAGCGCCAAAATCACCCCGACAAACTGCACCCAAACCGTTGTGAAACTTTGATGAGGTGGTTCGAGAAAGTGCGTCGTTAAATGAGGCGCACTGAGCGCGATCAAAAGGACCACCACCACTACCGTCGGCAGCGCAAGTGCGACCGCGAAACTCCCGGAATGCTTCGGCCCGAGAAAGTTTATTAATCCCATGACCACAAGGACGGCGATTGTTGTGAGGGCGATATGGTCGCGCATGAACTTGATCCAAACGATATTCTCAGCGCCTGAAGTGACGTAACTCAACGCCGACCAGCCGCTGAGAGCCGCCGTTACAGTCAGATCGGCTACGAGCAACAGGGCTCCAACCACTGCCAGCAACCGTCCCTGAGAACGCGCAGACGAGTACACACCGCCGCCATCCGGAAAGTGACGACAAATGACGATGTAATTGATTCCGACGAGCGCCGTCACTGCGCAGACTGCAAGAATGATCGGTAGAGATGAAAATCCGGCCGCGAGAAACGCGAGGCCAATTACATATGCTTTGCTGGTGCCCCAATCGCCATAGAGCAACGCAGCAGCGCGTTTCCAATCCAGATTGCGGGGCCGATGGACGCCCGCACTCGCGTCGAGAACAAGATCGTCTATTAGCTGCGCCATCGGTGTCGGCAGTGACTCTCGATTGTGCGCTCGCGTGCTGGCAAGCGCTTTCTCTGGCAAACGCCGGGCAGCGATTAATCTGTAAACCGGTAGCCGATTCCCGGCTGAGTCTGAATCAACGACGGTTTTGCCGGATCCTCTTCAATCTTCTGGCGTAGATGAGTCATGTAAACACGTAAGTACTGACGATGCTCCTCGGACTTCGGGCCCCAGATTTCGCGCAAGATGTAGCGATGCGTGAGAACGCGGCCCGGATGTTTCACGAACAATCGGAGCAACGCGTATTCGGTGGCGGATAATTTGATTTCACGGCCTGCACGCGTGACCACGTGCGCTGTTAGATCGACGATCAGATCGCCATTTTTAAATACGGAAACTTCTTCGTTCGGCCGCGTCTTGCGTTGCGCGGCACGGAGGCGTGCCAGCAATTCCGGAGTACTAAATGGCTTTGTAATGTAGTCGTCCGCGCCCGCATCCAGCGCCCCGACTTTTTCGTGCACATCATCACGCACCGTCAGCACGATCACCGGTACCTCACTCCATTCTCGCAATCGTTTCAATACTTCCAATCCATCAAGGTCGGGCAACCCGAGATCGAGGAGGACCACGTCCGGTTTGCGCGTGGCGATTTCCATCAACCCATGCTGGCCGGTCTCGGCTTCATGCACCTTGTAGTTCTCGCCTTCGAGAACAAGCCGCAGCAGTCGGCGGATCTGAATCTCGTCGTCGATGATCAGCGCGACGTGATTCATTTAACTGATGATACACGCGTCGCTGCAGCTTTAACGGCAGATACATCCGCCTGCGTGGTTTCTGTTACCGGCACGCCTGTCACCGCCGGTTCCGCGCCAGGAAGTCGCATCGCTTCACGAATAGGCAAACGGATGGAAAACACCGCACCGCCCCCTTGGCGGTTCTGCGCAACAATCTCGCCGCCATTCGCCTCGACCAATTGTCGGGCAATCGACAGGCCGAGGCCGATACCCCCGGGCCGTGTGCGCGGACCGCGATAGAACTTTTGGAACACTTTTGTTTCCTCTCCGGGTTCGAGACCAGCACCGCGGTCCGCCACGGAAATGATTAGCATCGAGTTATCGCGCATGGCGCTCACTTCAGTTGGCCTATCGCTTTTGCCATAAATCATTGCGTTGGATATCAACGCATTCAGGGCCTGCTGAATCAGGCCCGAGTCCACAGAGACTGCCGGTAAGTTCTTCGCAATGTTAATTTGCAGTTCGCCTTCTTTTAATCCTGAAGCGGCAACTGCTTCGTGCACCAGCTCGCCTGGGTCGCACCATTCGCGGACCGGCTGGAGAAGGCCAGACTCGAGGCGCGTCGCATCCAGCAAGTTGTCGACTGTGTGGGTGAGGCGCCGTGCTGCTTGTTGTAATTCAGCGGAATTGAGGCGCGGTTGTTGCAACGCGGTGCTCATCGCCGCCAGTGGCGTTTTTAGCTCATGCGACACCGAATCAAAAAGCGCCTTTTGCAGTTTCTGGGATTCGCGCGCCACCTGAGCTTCGCGACTCTCATGCAACGCGCGTTCCTTGTTCACGAAGACAGCAAGTTGCGCGGCGAACGCATCCAGCAGTTCGCGCTGTTCCAAAGTAGGCAACGTCTTCACCCGTACGCTTAGCACACCCTCAGCGCGGTCACCGGCGACCAGCGGAACGTGTAAACATTCGGAATCCGGAAGCGTGTCCGTTGATTTGCCGGCAGCTTGTTTCTTTTGAAAAGCCCACATCGCGACGCTTTCGTCCTTTTTTGATGGGACAAAGCTGCTGGCGGGATGTTGGGTCAGGCCGTTTTCATCGCGCAACCAGACTGCAACATCCGCTTGAAAGAAATCTCTTATCAACTGTAACGCTTTCGCAAGCGCTTCACTAAGGTCTCGGCTGGCGGCCAGTGCACGAGTCAATCGATACAAGGCGGTGGCACGTTCTTCCCGGCGGCGCTCGGCTTGTTCGCGTTCATGCAATTGCGTCGCCAAATGTCCGATGACGATGGCGATGACGAAGTAAGCCCCGAACATCATGAAATCTTCGAATTTCGTGATGTAAAAAGTGAAGCGTGGGGGAATGAACAAGAAGTTCCAGAGCAGCGCACTGAGCGCAGCGAGGAAAAATGTGGGCCACCGCCGCAACCGCATTCCGGCAATCACAACTGCAAACAAATAGAAAAGCGCGACAGCCCAGTAACCGATGTAATTGAAGACTGATAATGAAAAGCCCGTCACCACAGCGGCGATGCCGAGCGCGATTCCAAACTCCTGCCACGGTGTACGTGCCAGATGTTCTTCGAGCGATTCACGTCTCGGCTGCGCGCCTTCCTCGGACGGAATCATATGAATATCGATGTTGCCGCTATTGCGCATCAGCCATCGCAACAGATCAGGTTTAAGATAGCTGAACCAAGGCGTCCCGAGCGGTTTGCCCATTATAATTTGCGTAACATTGTTTTGTCGCGCGACACGCAGCAATGCTTCAGCAACATCCCTGCCTGGCGTAGTGATCACTTCCGCTCCGAGCTGGCGCGCCAGCGCGATATATCGAGTCAATCGCGTCTGTTCCTCCTGCGAAAGCTGCCGAGGACCCTCGATGTTTGCCACAATCCATGATGCCTCCATCGACGAAGCGAGCCGGCGTGTATAGCGAATCAATCGCTCCGAGTACGGACTGGCGCTGACGGCGACCAGCAACCGATCAGCACTTTTCCATGGGCCCTGTATTCTCTGCTCCGACATTATTTCGCGGAGGTCGCGATCCACGTGCTCGGCCACAACTCGGAGCGCCATTTCGCGCAAGGCCGTGAGATTGCTCTCCCGGAAAAAGTTTTTTGCCGCCCATTCTGCGCGTTCGCCGAGATAGACCTTTCCTTCGGCCAGCCTCGATAACAGTTGTTCGGGTGTTAAATCGACGAGAACAATTTCGTCGGCCAGATCGAGAACCGAATCGGGAACGGTTTCACTGACTGGCGCGCCTGTGATCTGACGGACGGTGTCACTGCGACTGCCAACGTGCTGAACGTTGAGCGTAGTATAAACATTGATGCCCGCATCCAGCAGCTCGAGCACGTCTTGATACCGTTTTGGATGACGCGACCCTGGCGCATTGGTGTGCGCCAGCTCATCAATTACCGCGAGCTCAGGATGCCACGTGAGAATCGCATCCAGATCCATCTCGGTGAGTGTCGTGCCGCGATATTCAATCTGCAGACGCGGCATGATTGGCATTCCTTCAAGCAGGGCTTCTGTCTCGTGGCGCCCATGCGTCTCGACAATACCCACCACGACTTCACAACCTTCGCATTGTTTCTGCCGCGCTGCCTGAAGCATGGCGTACGTCTTTCCCACACCGGGTGACATCCCGAAAAAAATCTTGAGCCTGCCGCGAGCAGACTTTGCTTCATCGCGCTTCACCTGCGCGAGCAACGCATCCGGATCAGGCCTCTCGGGCTCGCTCACGTGCAAATTCTAGCTCCAGGCGGAAATGAATGCACGATATACTGCCTGCGGTTCCACCCCGTTCATCGATGCTTTGCGCTTTCCTGTCGAGCCAGGAGAAAAATCATTAGCGCGCCGACAGGCACGCCGATCAACGCGCGATAATCTTGTCGAAAGAATACATTCATTATATCCCCGGTGATATTCACTGCGAAAATGGCCAAAGCCAGGCGAGTGCCCCAAAGCGCGCCTCGCCACAACCCGATCGCTGCCGCCAGACAAGCCGTTCCCACGACCACCATGATCACGAAGGACCAACGCCCGAGTGATTCAAAACCGAGCCGGGCGTCGGGATTTAGTCGCCATAACGCGTCGAACGGACCGCCGGGGAAAAGAAGCAGGCCCACGGTCAAGGCACACATCATTGCCCCAAAAGCAAAAAACGCCGCAAACCAGCAACGTCGCATCGGAATGTCACGTTCAATGGCCACGCACATTGCGCAAAATATTTTGGTGGTATGATCCGTATGACGCCGCACCAGGTTAGAAACGGTAGCCGAATCCGCTGAAAACATTGTAATCGGGTGCATTATCGGTGAGCCCGAAGAACGCGTTTACGTCGATCGAAAAATTTGGCGTTACCTGATAGATCAAACCGGTGTCGAGCGTGGCGACCCATTCTTGATCATGACCCGTGCTGACAGCGTTATAGAATTCCACATAACCGCTCAGATTGCCGACAATTGTCCGTGAAAGTCCGACCGGATTTTGCCATTGCACGCGCATGTTACTGCTGCGTGTCTGATCAAGAACATCGATTCTCGTTTGCCCGAAAAACGTGAATCCCCACAGTAACGAATAATTCAGTGGCACACCAAATCCCGGTTCCCAGACGTGATTCCCCGTCTCGCCGGTGTTTGTCGGTATCTTTACCGACGAGACAAATCCAATCACTAATTTGCCACCGTCGTCTCCAACAAGGTTGATCTTTAGCCGCACCGTAGTATCGCCGAAGCCATCATGTTCGACTGGTTTTCCAAAAGCAGGCCCGCTGGTGCGCGTGTTCACGTAAAATTGTGGAAAAACCTGGAGATCCATCCAATTCGTTAGGCCGAACTTGAAGTTCGTGTTGCTAACAATCCAGGTGCGAGTCCGTACGCCGGTCTGGTAATCGAGTGTCCAGTTCCATACATCGCTTTCGATTTGAAAGACGCCAGCATCGATCGTGTACGGGCTGTCGGTTTTGCTCGGTCGATCCGTGTTGTAGGGACGCCGCAAATCGACCGGCGTTGGATTAAACAGCGTGTATTGCGACTTGTCTGGCGTCGCCGTTGGGCTCGGGTCGGCGTGAAGTGCGCGCTTCATCGCCAGCGCCAACACCATAAGGCAAATGACTTCTTTGGTCATAAGTGCTTCGAAGAAGGACGCGGATTCTCAATGAACCAGGTCCAGAACGGCAGGTTCTGGGGAGAGCGCGCTCCCCAGCGTGCCATGTTCGGCGGCCTGCCGACGATTTCCCCCGAAGACTGCGTTCATCTCGTCGGGATGCGAAGAGCAGGATGCTCTCCGCCGCACGCTGGAAGCGTGCGTTCCCGAATCCAGAGGAATCGGACCGAACACCAAAACATAAGTCCGGATTCTTTTCATCAGTGCTGTCGGTCCAGCGCGAGATTCAATTCCAGAACATTGACTCCCGGGTCACCGAACACGCCGAGATCACGGCTTTCGGTGTTTTGCTGCACGAGTTGCCGAACTTTGTCTTCGCTCAATGCTCGAGCTTTGGCCACGCGCGGAACCTGGAGCTCCGCATTGCGCAGGCTGATCTCTGGGTCGAGCCCGCTCCCTGACGCAGTAACTGCATCCGCGGGCACGGACTCGTTCTCACTCAAACCGTTTTCAGCGCGATACGCAGCAATTCGTTCCTTGATTGCGTTCTTCAGTTTTTGAGAAGTCGGTCCCAAATTGCTGCCGCCTGAACTTGTCGCATCGTAGCCGTTGCCGGCAGCAGAAGGTCGCGGATGAAAATATTTCGGATGAGAGAACGGCTGGCCTAACAACCGAGATCCGCGGACGCTGCCATCTGCGGCGATAATCAAACTGCCGTTCGCCTGATCACGAAACAACAGTTGCGCTATTCCGAACACGATAAGCGGATAGATGCCGCAGCAGACTACAGCCAGCACCAGTGTCGATGCGACCGCACTGCGAATATGACAAAGAAAAACTCTCACTACTTACCCCTCGTGAAAAACTTCTCATTAACACCGGGATTCAGCCGGGTGTCTCCGCAACCAGCATGGTCGGCACCCGTTTCAACGGTTTTGCACCAACTCAAAAAACCGCTGAAGCGGTTCTGGGTGTCGCGAACCGTTTCTACGCCCGGCTGAAGCCAGGTGTTAATGAAAGCTCCGCGAGGATAAACCGGGAGATCCGATAACGTCATACGAATCCCACCGCGTTGATGATCAGATCAATGAGTTTGATCCCGATAAATGGGACGATCAGGCCGCCGAAGCCGTAGACCAGCAGATTGCGCTGCAATACGGCAAGCGCGCCCATTGGTTTGTAAGCGACGCCACGCAGCGCCAGCGGAATCAATGCGATAATGATGAGCGCGTTGAAAATGACGGCGCTCAGGATCGCGCTGGTGGAAGTGCTTAAGTGCATGATGTTGAGCGGCGCGATTTCGGGAAATGTCGTCATCAACATCGCCGGGACGATTGCGAAGTATTTCGCGACGTCGTTTGCGATGCTGAAGGTGGTGAGTGAACCGCGCGTGATTAGCATCTGTTTTCCGATCTCAACCACGTCGAGCAGCTTCGTCGGATTGGAATCGAGATCGACCATGTTGCCCGCTTCTCGCGCGGCTTGGGTGCCTGTGTTCATGGCAACACCCACGTCAGCTTGTGCCAGCGCCGGGGCGTCATTCGTGCCATCGCCGGTCATGGCAACCAGGTGACCCTCGGCTTGCTCCTGGCGGATCCGTTTCAGTTTCTGTTCCGGCGTTGCCTGCGCCATGAAATCGTCCACACCCGCTTCGGCGGCAATCGCCGCCGCTGTCAGTGGATTATCACCCGTGATCATCACCGTCTTGATTCCCATTCTGCGGAGTTGCGCGAAACGATCTTTGATTCCGCCTTTGACCACGTCTTTGAGCTCAATCGTGCCGAGCGTTAGCATGTCGGACGCGACGACGAGCGGCGTGCCGCCGCGATGCGAAATCTCATCAACTGTTTTGGTCACCGGTTGTGGAAATATCCCGCCTGCTGATTCGATGAAACCCCGGACTGCGTCGGCCGCGCCTTTGCGAATGCGCATTTTCGGTTCCGTACCGTTGGCGTGAAGGTCCACACCGCTCATTCGCGTTTGAGCTGTGAACGGAACAAATGTGGCCTCCAATTCGTGCATCCCACGCGCGCGCAATCCGAATTTCTCTTTCGCCAACACAACGATCGAGCGTCCTTCCGGCGTTTCATCAGCCAGCGAGCTCAGCTGTGCAGACGCCGCAAGCTCATTTGGCGAAACTCCCGGCGCGGCATGAAACGCGACGGCCATGCGATTGCCAAGTGTGATTGTGCCCGTTTTATCCAGTAACAAAACGTCAACGTCGCCCGCCGCTTCGACTGCGCGTCCGCTCATCGCGAGCACATTGCGTTGAAGCACGCGATCCATTCCCGCGATGCCGATGGCGCTGAGCAAGCCGCCGATCGTCGTCGGAATGAGACACACAAGCAGCGAGACCAGCACCGGAACCGAAAAGTTCGTCGACGAATAAATTCCGAATGGCTTCAGCGTTACGCAGACCAGAAGAAAAATGAACGTCAACGCTGCAAGCAGGATAGTAAGCGCAATCTCGTTAGGTGTTTTCTGACGGCGGGCGCCCTCGACAAGCGCGATCATCTTGTCGAGAAAGCCTGCCCCTTTATCCGCAGTGACGCGCACAACGATCCGATCGCTCAGCACGCGCGTCCCGCCAGTCACCGCGCTGCGGTCGCCGCCACTTTCGCGAATCACTGGGGCGGATTCGCCGGTTATTGCGGCCTCATCTACGCTGGCAATCCCCTCGACGACATCACCGTCCGCCGGAATGATGTCGCCTGCTTCGCACACGACGAGATCCCCTTTTTGCAATGCAGGAGCAGGAACTTTGTCTTCGTGTCCATTCCGCAAACGGCGTGCGATTGTGTCTTTTCGCGCTTTTCGCAAGCTGGCGGCTTGCGCTTTCCCGCGGCCTTCTGCCACCGCTTCAGCAAAATTGGCAAAGAGGACAGTGAACCAAAGCCAAATCGCCAGTTGCATAACGAAGCTGCGCAATCCTGAGCCGGCTGTAAAAATTCCGACGGTGGTTAGGGCAGCGCCGACCATGGTGACGAACATGACCGGGTTCTTCACCATCAGCCGCGGGTTCAATTTCTTAAACGCGTCGCCAATGGCAGGACCGACAATGTTCCAATCGAAAAGCGATGCAGGTTTTTGTGTCATACCGCTTCACTCCGCAGAAAAGATCGACCGACATTAACATCTGGCTTCAGCCAGGTGGACTGCTTGCCTAACGGATGGCCAGCTGTTTTAACAGCTTCCCTCATGAGGAAAAACCGTTGAAACGGTTTCATCGTGCGTGTGGCGCGGAACACCCGACTGAAGTCGGGTGTTAATGAGATGATGTAGATTGAGCTCATCGGTTCGGGCCGGTTAGAAAACTTTGCCGCCTTGCATGAGGAAGTGCTCGACGACTGGTCCGAGGGTCAACGCCGGGAGAAAGTTGAGCGCACCGATCAAGAGCACGGTTCCCAAAAGCAGAATGAGAAACGTACCACCGGAGACGGGAAAGGTCCCCACGCTGGGCGGCGCAACCTTCTTTTGCACTAACGAGCCGGCCAGCGCCATGATCGGCACGACCATGAGGAATCGGCCGAACAACATGTCGACGCCAAGCGTCGTGTTATACGCCGGAGTATTTCCCGAAAGTCCGGCGAATGCGCTGCCGTTGTTGCCCGCGCCGGAGCTGAATGCGTAAAGGATTTCGCTTAATCCGTGCGGACCATTGTTATTCAGGCTAGCCAAGCCCCATTTTGCAACGGCGGCCCAGGCACCAAAACCGAGAATGGAGATCGCGAGGATGAGCAACGAGAGCATCGCCATCTTCACGTCATACGCTTCGATTTTCTTTCCGATGTATTCCGGCGTGCGACCGACCATGAGGCCGGCGATGAACACTGCGAGCACAACGAAAACAAGCATTCCGTAAAGCCCGGCGCCGACTCCGCCGAAAATCACTTCGCCGAGTTGGATGTTGAATAACGGCACGAAGCCTCCGAGCGCGGTAAACGAGTCGTGCATCGCATTGACCGCACCGCAGGAAGCATCAGTTGTGACTGTAGCGAACAGTGCCGAATTAAAGATTCCGAACCGGACTTCCTTACCTTCCATGTTGCCGCCGGCAACTCCAAGCTGCTGATGAATCGGATTGCCGTTTGCTTCAGCCCACCAACACAACAGCACTCCGCCAATGAAGAGGATCAACATCGCAGCCCAGACAGTCCAGCCATGCTTTTGATTGTTAACCATGCGGCCGAGGTAGTAAGTCAGCCCGCTGCCGATGGAGAAGATCGACAACATCTGGAAAAAGTTTGAGAGCGGCGTCGGATTTTCGAACGGATGCGCAGCGTTTGCGTTTACGTATCCGCCGCCGTTCGTGCCAAGTATTTTGATCGCGACCTGCGAGGCCATCGGACCTTGCACGATGTTCTGATCGGTTACCGTTTGCTCCTCTGTTAGCGTCTTGCCATCTGGCCCTTTGATCGTCTCGCCTTTGTCGTTTTTTTTCTCCACATTGACCTTCATCGGTTCAACCAAAGTGGCCTTGATGTAGGGCTTGAAATTTTGAATCATTCCCTGCGAAACGAGGAAAACTGCGAACAGCAAACAGATCGGCACCAGCAGGTAATAGGTGACCCGAACCAGGTCCACCCAGAAATTGCCGAGTGTCGTTGCCGAATGACGCGCAATTCCCCTAACGAGCGCGGCCGCTATGGCGATCCCGGTTGCGGCCGAAACGAAATTGTGAAACGCCAGCGCGACCATCTGCGAGAAGTACGACATGGTCGATTCGCCTCCATAATTCTGCCAGTTGGTGTTGGAGGTAAAACTGATGGCAGTGTTGAACGAGAGATCAGGGGTCACTCCTGCGAATTTTTGCGCATTGAGGGGAAGAAAATATTGGAGGCGCAAGATCGCATAGGTGAACAAACACCCCACCAGACTGAAGAGGAGCATGGCAAAGGTGAATTGTTTCCAATCCTGCTCTTTGCGAGCGTCAACACCCATGGCGCGATAGGTAAACCGCTCCACTGGAGCAAGCACCGGGTCGAGCCACGTTCTGCCATTCGGGTCAAGAACGCGCATCAAATAGAGGCCCATTGGTTTTGTCACCACTGCGAGCGCGATCAAAAAGATCGCGAATTGGATCCAACCAGAGGCGTTCATATGGATCTTAGAATTTTTCCGGCCGTATCATGGCCACCACCAGATACACAAAAAGCAGCAGCGCTATGATGCTGACGATGACCGTTTCCATTCATCCCCCTTACAACTTCTCGCACAGCATGGTGTACAGAGCGGCCACCACGAAGAAGGTGATGATCACTGCTACAAAGATCACGTCACTCATACTCGTTAGTATGAGCGCGACTAATTGGAACGGTTAATTAAACGTCGGCCGAAATATGTTAAAAAATCGTTAACGCCAAATCAGATCGTCAGCGCTGTCCTTCGAGATGTGCCACTATCTCGATCTCTGCGGTTTGTGGGAACATATCGAGCGGTGTAATCGAATTGATTGCAAATCTGTTCTGCAATTCTTTCAGGTCGCGCGCGAGCGTCGGCGGATTGCAGGAAACGTAAATCAGTGTTTCCGGAGCGAGATCGGTTATCGTCTTGCGAACGCCTTCAGTGAGCCCTGTTGCCGGTGGATCGACGATCATCGTCACGGAACGGCGGCTTCCCTGCCGCCGCGTCTCATCTTCGACGCCTGACAAGCCGTCGATCCTTGTTAGTTCCTGTTCCACATCGCCGGCGACGTACGTCTCCTTTTCACTCGCGTTCTCTTTCGCAGCGGCGATCGCGAAGCTGTCCCAATCAATTCCAATCACGCGTTCGAATCTGTGGAGCAATGCTTTTGCGAAAAATCCCGCGCCACAGTAGGCGTCGATTAATAATTCCTGATTCGGCTGAACGAGATCGATAATCAAATTGCGCAGTAGGTGTGCGACTGAATTGTTTACCTGCGAAAAAACGCGAGGCTCAGACGCAGCGCGCAGTGTGTAATGCCCGTCTCGCACGTGTTTTTGTTCGCGCAACTTCGCCAGTGCGCTATTCACTTCATCGCGAGAAATCGGGCAGCACTCGATATCCACCAGATGATTCGAATCACGTCGGAAAAAACCAATCACCCCCTCCTGTACGTGGACAGTGATGCGGTTTCGATACGCATACTGGTTCGGCGACGGAATAATCGGACGGATGGGAACATCCTTCAGTTTGCCGATCCGTTGGAGCGCCTCCCTTACCTGTCGCCACTTAATGGCAAGCTGATGTTGGTAATCGATGTGCTGATACGCGCAGCCGCCGCATCGTCCGAAATACGGGCAGTGTGGCGGTACGCGGTCGGGCGAACTCTGTGTAACCTCGACCAGCTCGGCTTCGGCGAACTGCTTCTTTTCCCGCACGATTTCGGCGGAAACCAGTTCGCCTTCGATAGTGTAAGGGACAAAAACGGCTTTGCCCTGTTCCCGGGCAACGCCTTTTCCGCCAAAAGCGACGTCCTCAATTTTCAAGTCAACAAGCCGCATCTCAGTGACACCCTGCTTTAGCTGGGTGCTCGCGTCGAACGTAGGCTGTAACTGCTTTAGCAGTTTTCTACGATCATAAAACCGCTGAAGCGTTTAGAGGCTGCGCTTTGACCACCGCGCTAATGCGCGGTGTTAATGAAACACGGTGCGCTTCCAGCAGCTGATTCCATGCCCGGATGTCACGTCGCGCTAAGCGCCCGCTCGATGGCGGCTTCGAGCTTGTCGAGTTTGATGGGTTTAATGAGGTGTTCGGAAAAGCCGGCCTGCAAACTTCGTTCGATATCGCCGTTGTGGCCAAAGCCGCTGATCGCAATTCCCGGAATATTGGCGATCGCGCGCAATTGCATCATCAATTCCATTCCAGTTCCATCCGGAAGGGCAATATCGCTAATGAGCAGATCGAATTTGTTACGAACGGCAGCTTCCATGGCAGAGCGAACATCATGCGTCACCGCAACCAGATGTCCGCGGCGAGCCAGCAATTTCTCCAGTGCTGCGCAGGTGTCGTGATGGTCGTCGACCAGCAGAATCTTAAGACCTTGTCGTGCGGAATCGGTGAGCCTGTTTGCAGCGACCGCGGCTGCTTCAGCTTGCGGCAAAGCTTGCATCGACAATGTGAAAGTTGAACCACGATTGGATCCTTCGCTTTGTGCAGTGAGCGTTCCGCCGTGGGCCTGCGCCAGAGATTTTGAAATCGCGAGACCCAGACCGAGCCCGCCAAAACGATGCTCGAACGAGCGGTTGCCCTGTTCGAATGGATCGAAAATGCGCTGCATAACTTGCGGCTCCATACCGATGCCGGAGTCGCGGACGGTGACAGTGAAAACTGTTTCCGACGGATTGCCCGATGAGATTGTGATTTCTCCTCCGTCAGGGGTGAATTTGATAGCGTTCTTAAGTAAATTCCAAATGATCTGCTGAAATTTCGCCGCGTCGGCAGTCACAATGCAGTTCTTTGCTCGCAAATCGAGGCGGACACGAAGACTTTTGGCTCTCGCCTCGGCGCGACAAATCTCGACCACATTTGAGACCGCCTGGTGCGCATCAACCGGGATAAAACGCAATTGCATTTTGTCTCTGGTGATTCGAGTGAAGTCGAGCAGGTCATCAATCAACTGCGTTTCCAACTCGATATTGCGACGGATCATCGCCAGCGATGCTTTGCTATCTTGAGTTTGTGTCGGTTCTGTTTCGAGCGATTCCAACGCAGAAATGACTGGAGTGAGTGGCGTGCGCAATTCGTGTGAAAGCATTGCCAGAAAATGGTCTTTCGTGCGATTTGCCGTTTCGACGATGCTTTTCTGCTGCTGAAGCTCTTGTTCGACACGCCTTCGCTCAGCCATGCCAGCCGACAGCGCCATCGCGGTAATTGTGAGCACGGCTATCCACAATTGCAGAGAGATCAGTGATTCGTTTTCCGTTTCTCTGACGAAAGGGCCGAAGCCGTGCAGCGTTCCCCACACCGAGATCGCCGACAAGATGAAAATACCCGTGGCCGTTTCGAGTGGCCTGAACCGAAACGCCGTCCAAATGACGATTGGGCCGCAGATGAAAGTAATGGGGTAATTCCGGGACGAAATTTGGAGCCACCCGCCAAAGACGACACTAGTAACCAGCACGAGCAGCAAAAACAGCACGCCCACTTCCGTAGCTTCCTTCTTACTCCAACCTCGTTGTGAGCCGATGCTCCAGAGTACCACCAGAGGAGTGAAAACGAGATCACCGGTCGCATCCCCCAGCCACCACGTCAGCCAGATCGCGCCGGTATGCGTCCAATCGGCAAAGCCAGCGACGGCAAGGCTAGTGACGCCAAACGATGCGCTGATGATGGTGCTAGTCGCGGCTACAAGCGCAAATTTGAAAACGTCCTGGGGACGACCACAAAAATTTTTCCCACGCGCAAATCGGATCACCAACCACGCGCCAGCGAGCGCCTCGAGCGTGTTGCCCGTTGCAATGGCGAGTGATGTCGCGATGTCTCCTGCGTTCGTTACGTTCACCAAAAACGCGCCGATAAAGATGCCCGGCCACGCGCGATATCCGAGCACGAGTATCGCCGCCAGGGCGATTCCCGCAGACGGAAACACCGGCGATGCGCTCGCATGCAACGAGGCGAGCACCAAACCGAATTTGCCAATGACGAAGTAGATGAGAGTTACGATGCTGACGAGCAGCAGCCGAGAGGAACTTCGCAATTCCATGGTCCCAACAGTCTTAAACTGAGCGATTTTGCTTTTGACGACAAGGCAGATCAACGCCCTGAATCGTGCCAACTTTGCGGAACGGTCGCCCCCTCTTCAGGAATCACACGCGGCGACGCAAAGGCACGCGAATGACGGCACCGTGTATGACCCAACTGCGATGCTTAAATGATCAACGGATTTCGCGCTCTCTAAAAAACGGGCACTAGTTGAAATCGTGGTGCGTGTCGCGCACGTACGGATATTTCGACTCGTTCCCGACCTCAGGCGGAAATTCCGCGTAACCGCCATGGATGTAAGGAATCTCGGACGGCAGCAATGGCTGATAGCTGTTGTGCCAAATCGGAAACGGAAAGGTCAGGATCTCAACCAGCCCGGCCAGCTGGCGAGCCGCTGTGCGTCCCGCTCCCTTCCAAACGCCATAGCCAGCCCCGGCGGAATTACCTTCCGTTTGGTTGATTTGGTTGACGGTCACAAAGAACTCAGTCGGAGCAATGATGAGGTTCGATATACCGCGACCCAGTTTGCGTGTGGGACCATAATCGTTCCCGGGAGGATCTTGAATATCGGCGAACGCTCCGATGCCGAGGCAGACGACCGCAGCGAAGGCAACGATAGTTTTCATAGGCAATCGTTACCAGTTAAAGGATTCCGAACAGCGAAGGCAATACTTTATTTTGGGTGTTCGCCCGCGGCGCCGTTCCTCGTTTTCAACATGGACAGCCATATGGTAACTCCCAAAATAAGAACAATGATGCCGAGCGAGACTACTCGTGGAAATGGCAGGAATTCCGCAGTAATCATTTTCAAACCGACAAATCCAAGCACCAATGCCAGCCCGGTTCTGAGATAGATGAAACGATTCATCAAACCTGCCAGCAGGAAGTAAAGCGATCGCAACCCAAGGATCGCGCAGATGTTCGATGTATAGACAATGAATGGGTCTTGAGTGATCGCGAAGATCGCCGGGATCGAATCCACTGCGAACGCCAGGTCCGTGATTTCAATTACGATCATCGTCAACGCAAGAGGCGTTAACATCCAACGCCCATCAATCCGCACTCTGAAGTCCTGATGATGAAATTCATGGCTGATTGGAAGAATCCGGCGACAGAACTTCATCACGCGTGTTTCCCTGAAATCGTGCCCAGCATGTTTGCCGAAAAGCATGCGGACTGCGGTGATCAGCAGGAAAAGACCGAAGATGTACAGCACGAAGTGGAACCGCCGCACCAACGCGATGCCGAACAGGATCATGGTGCCGCGCATGAGGAGAGCGCCGATGATTCCCCACACCAACACGCGGTGTTGTGCACGGGGTGGAACCCGGAAATGCGTGAAGATGAGCACGAACACAAAAATGTTGTCCATGCTCAGCGAGTACTCGATCAGATAGCCGGTAAGAAAATCCAGCCCATGCTGCGGCCCTTTCACACGCCAGACGACAACGTTGAAAGCCAGCGAAACCACCACCCACACCAGGCTGCGGCGCGCTGCTGCGGCCATGCTCAACTCGCGCCCGCGTAGGTGGAAAGTGAACAGATCGATCCCGATGGCTACGAACACGCCAACGTGAAAGGCGACCCAGAACCAGATGCTCGTCGTCACGCGGGGCAGAGTTTCATGCGGAAAGCCGTGCGACAATCGCAAATTGCGCAACGCACCGATGCGACCTATACGTCACGGGGACATATTTGTCCCCACAAATGGATGCTGAATTAGAAAAACTTGTCGAAGCTGGCAAGCTCACTACAAAATCCGCAGGCCAACTGGAAAAGTTAAAACCGGGTACATTTTGCCTGCACAAAAGTTGGGGTTTCGGTCGCGTCCGCGAATGGAACCTGTTGCTAAATCAAATCGTCATCGATTTTGCAACCAAGAAGTTTCATCCGATGCAGGTCCAATACGCAGCAGAGAATCTGACGCCGCTGGCACCGGAACATTTTCTAGTCCGAAAGGCAACGGACATCGCATCAATTAAGAACCTAGCGAAAGAAAATCCGGTCGCGCTGGCGCAAAACATTCTGGAAAGTTTGGACGGCAAGGCCAGTGCGCAGGAGATGGGGGAATGGCTCATTGGTGATGTGTTTACCGAAGCGGAATGGAAACGCTGGTGGGAATCAACCAGGAAAGCGCTGAAAGCAAGCGGCCGGTTTTCCATTCCTGCAAAAAAAACCGAGCCCATCCAAATCCGCGGCGAAGGAGTATCGCACGCGGACGAGCTACTCGCGGCATTCAACAAAGCGAGGCAGCCGAAACAGCAAATCGCGGCCGTCGAGCAGATCATAAAATCTTTCGAGCAATTCAAGGACCCTGAAAAGCAACTTCAGCCGGTTGTGGTGGCGATCGAGAACGCTGCGGCGCGCAACCAGAAACTCCATCCTGAGCTGGCGCTCGAACTCATCATTGCGCGGGATGATTTGCTCGCACGCGTTCCATCACTCCGCGTCACGCATATCGGTCTGACTCTCTTTAAACTGATTGTCGAAGATGAAAAGCGTCTGACGTCGATCCTGCCAAACTTGCCAGCGGCAAAAGAGAAGCGCGTTTTGCAGGCATTGCCGGAGGCGCTGGGAGCTGGGTGGACAGAACGGGCTTTGCGTCTCATGGAGGCAAGCCATGGTCGAATGGTAGCGCAAATTCCGCGCATCTTAACCGAAGCCGGCCAACATGCTGAGCTCCGGTCGATGTTGGAGCGGAGCATTCGCGAACATTCAGCTACGAGCGAAATGCTCATTTGGTTATGCGGCGAAAAAAAGAATTGGGGCGAACTGATTACTCCCGATTTGTTATGGGCGAGCCTCGCCGCTCTCGAGCGCGAGCAGCATAATTCTCCCGGCCGCGCCAGCAAATTGCAAAAGGCATTGGTTGATGACCGGGAATTGCTTGGGGAGATCTTCAGGAAAGTCGACGTCGGTCTGGCCCGCGACGCGATGCGGCGTCTTCAATTAACGCCGTTGTTCGATGAGCTCACCAAACGATCGCTCCTCGCACGGATGGTCAAGGTGTATCCGGAACTCGAAAACATGATTGCTGGCGCAGAACCGCAGGAAAAAACTGCGCCGCTCATTGTGTCGTGGAGCAGTTTGGAAAAACGCAGAGCTGAGTACGAAGAGGTTGTAAAAGTAAAAATTCCCGAGAACACGAAAGAGATCGCAATCGCGCGATCCTATGGTGATCTAAGCGAGAACTTTGAATTCAAAGCGGCGAAGCAAATGCAAAGCGTGTTGATGCGACGCAAAGCCGAACTGGAGCATATGCTGCACGATGCGAGAGGTACGTCATTTGAAAATCCCGATACATCGCGCGTTTCCATTGGGACGATCGTCACGTTGCGCAACACTGAAACGAATACTGAAGAGACCTACACGATCCTCGGCGCCTGGGACGGCGATCCCGATCGTCACATCATCTCGTACCAGACCGCCATCGGGCAGGCATTGCTTGGCCATGAAGTCGGTGAAACCGTCCCCCTCAACACCGAGCACGCGGCTTCGCAATTCACAATTCTCTCAATCCAGTCCGCGCCGCCGGACCAAATCACGCCCGTACCTACTCTGCCCGACGAGCCCGCCGCTGAACCCGCCATAGCTGAGTAGCGTCGCGTTGTCCGGGGAGCGCACGCGGCCTCGCGTGCTGGCGATCGCGCCTCGTGATCGCGAACTTTCCTTAGATCAACAGTTCGTAAGAGAGAATACTCAGGCAATAGATCGCCGCGGTTTCTACTCGCAGGATGATTGGGCCGAGAGTGATTGGTTGACATCCATTGCAGCGCGCGAGCGCAAGTTCGGCAGGCGTGAAGTCGCCCTCCGGCCCCACGAGCATCAGTACGCTTCTAGGACGATCACCATGCTCACTCGAATAGCTTTCCAGGATTGTTTTTAAGTGGTGCGCATCGGGCTGAAGGGATCCGATCAATCGAAGATCGAACGCCACGGCAGATTTGTGTAGTGGCAGCCGTGCCGGCTGGTTTGCCTGCGATTCTGCAGACGACACGCCTGCCTCTACACCAGCAAAGAAGTCCGCCAGTTTTTTCGGTGGGTGCACGCGAGGCAGCCAATTTTGGCCACATTGCTTCGCCGCTTCGATTGCGATCTGCTGCCATTTCGATTGTTTTTGCGCTGCAAGTTCCGAATCGACGTGCACGACAGTCCGATCGGAAATGATGGGCGCAATTTCGGCTGCACCAATCTCGACGGCCTTCTGCACAATGAGGTCCATGTTTTTTCCTTTTGGAATTGCCTGTCCCAGAACAATCCTGCAGCTGAGCGGCGCCGTTTCCGCTTCGTGCAATTTTCGCAGCCTGATTTCGTCGTCGGCCACATTCGCAATTTCTGCGGTAAGTTCGCGGCCTTTTCCGTTGAAGAGGACAAGCTTGTCCCCGGCTTTCATGCGCAGGACGTTGCGTGCGTGGTGGACTTCTGAGCCGCGCAACGCGAGTGCGCGAGAATCCCAATCCTCAGGTGAGATATAGAAGCGGTGCATCAGCTTTTAAAAACAATGTCATTCTGAACGAGGTGAAGAATCTCTGGTCATTTCTGAGCGAACCCCCCGTACAATTAGCCCAGAGATGTTTCGCTTCGCTCAACATGACAGTGCTGGATCAGTTACGTTTTAATGCAGCTCATCGGAGAAGCGGCCCGATTTCTTACTGGTAATGAGTCGCGATAAGTGAGTTCAACGAAACCAACTGTGGGAACGCATTGCTGATCGGCAACTCTGCGCCGCGTTCTTTCAAAGCCGCGAGCAGGCGTTCTGTCGGAATGTTTCCAACCAGTCGATCCTGCGCGAATGGGCATCCACCGAGGCCGCCAATGGCCGAATCAAAACGGCGGCAGCCAGCGTCATAAGCGGCGACTACTTTCGACTCCACTTGCGTGGGCGCGCTGTGGAGATGCACACCGATGTCGCAGTCGCGGTACTGACTTGTGATTGCTTCAAACAGATTGTGAATCAAATCAGGACTAGCCATGCCAACGGTGTCGGCAAGTGAAACAGATTGTATACCGAGGCCGACAAGCTTATCGAGGGTCTCGCTGATCTTCGTCTCATCCCACGGATCGCCGTACGGGTTTCCAAACGCCATCGAAATGTAAACGACAATGCCCAAGCCCGCGCCGCCTGCTTTTCGCTTAATCAATTCCAAAACTTTGTAGCATTCGTCCAGTGTCTGATTCTGGTTCTTGCGCAGAAAGGTCTCGGACACGGAGCAAGGAAAACCCACAGTCGAAACTGTCTTTGTTGCAATCGCGCGGTCGGCACCTTTTTCGTTCACCACGATCCCGATGATCTCGACCTCGTTAGGCACGCCGATTTGTTCCAGCACTTTTTCGCTGTCGGTCATTTGCGGAACCGCCTTGGGAGAAACAAAACTCACCGCGTCGATGTGTTTGAATCCAGCGTCAATTAAGGCGCGCAGGTAACGGCTTTTCAGCTCGGTGGGAATTTGCCGGCTGAGGCCCTGCCACGCGTCGCGCGGGCATTCGATCACTGTGACGGCGTTGCGAACCACGGAATTCGCTTACTTAAAGAATTCTTTCGCGCGGTCGAAGAAACTTTTGCGCATCGGCGTGTTTTCCTCTCCGCAAAGCGCGGCGAACTCCTCCAGCTTTTGGCGTTGCTCTGGATTTAGCCGCGACGGCACTTCCACGATCAGTCGCGCAAATAGATCGCCGTGGCTGCGCCCGTTAACATTTGTTATGCCTTTGCCGCGGAGCTTGAACATTTGTCCGCTTTGGGTGCCTGGTGGAACCTTAACATGCGCTTTGCCTTCCAGCGTCGGCACGTCAACCTCCCCGCCCAATGCCGCAACAGAAAACGGGATTGGCACGTCGCAATACAAGTCGTCTGCTTCTCGGTGAAAAATTTTGTGCTCCTTAACGTGAATCACCACGTAAAGGTCACCTACTGCACCACCGCCAACACCGGCTTCGCCGTTTCCCGGCGAACGCAATCGGGTGCCCTCCCGGATTCCAGCGGGAATCTTCAGCTTAATTCGGCTTAGCTTCTCGACACGCCCTTCGCCGCGGCATTTCTGGCACGGCTTTTCGATAATCTCACCGGCGCCGTGACAGCGTGGACATGTTTGCGACACATGAAAGAACCCACGAGAACTGATGACCTGTCCGCGCCCGGCGCATGTTGAACAAGTTGTTTTGCGCGAGCCCGGTTCGGCGCCGCTGCCATGGCATTTATCGCAGGTATCAAGCTTCTCAATCTCAATCGTCTTTTCCGCACCGAACGCCGCGTCCTCGAGCTTGATTTCCATGTCGTACCGCAAATCCGATCCACGACGCCGGTCGTCGGAGCGTGCCCCGGCCCCACCGCCAAAGAACGTGTCGAAAATCCCGCCGCCAAATCCGCCGCCGCCGAACACTTCACGGAAGATTTCGAACGGATCATGAAATCCGCCGCCGCCGAAGCCAGCACCGCCCTGCGCGAACGCAGCGTGACCGAAGCGATCGTAGGCCGCGCGTTTGTCTGGATCCATCAGGACGTCGTACGCTTCGCCGAGCTCCTTGAATTTTTCTTCAGCGTGTGGATCGTCCGGATTTTTATCGGGATGAAATTTTACGGCGAGCTTGCGATAGGCACGTTTGATTTCCTCACCGGCAGCATTTCGTTCGACGCCGAGCACCTCGTAGTAATCGCGTTTCTGAGTAGCCATCAAAGCGAACTTCCTAGCTGATCAATCGACTAATCCTCAAAGCAAGGGAGAATGCTCACTACTTCGCGGGGCCGCTAGAAACAACGACGCGCGCAGGTCGCAGCAGCCGATCCTTGAACCGATAACCTCGCCGGGCTTGACGGATGACTGTTTCCTCGGGGGCATCGCTCGGTTCATGGCCAATCGCTTCGTGCATGTTCGGATCAAACTTTTTGCCTTCGGCTTCGATCGCTTGCAGTCCGTTTTCTTCAAGCAAATCGTTCAACTGCTTTTGAACCAGAACCATTCCGGAATAGATCGGAGATTGCGTGCCCTCCGTTTTTGCTGCTGCCAAACCGAGCTCAAAGTTGTCGAGAATTGAGACCAAACGCTGAAGCAACGAACTGTTGGCGTATTTGACCGCGTCTTCTTTTTCGCGGGCAGCACGTTTTTTATAGTTCTCAAAATCAGCCTGGCTGCGTAACGCCAGGTCGCGGAAGCGGTCGAGATCGGCTTGCAACCCCGCCAATGCATCTTCGGGTTCCGCGCCGCTCGCAGCCGCGGCCGATGGCTGCTTCGCCTGCGCGAACGAGTTCACGTCTTCGCGTTCAGGGGATGGCATCTTTTTCATGTTTTCCGGATAGCTATCAAGGTCATGTCATCATTTTGCGGCACCGAACCGGTAAACTCTCGCACGTCCTCGATGATTCTCTTTACAATCGCCTGCGCGCCGTCGTTCGCGCTGGCGCGAACCGACTGCATCATGCGATCAACGCCAAACTCCTCTCCCTCGGAGTTAAGCGTCTCAGTGAGGCCGTCGGTGTAGAGAACGAGGCAATCGCTGCGCTCTAGCGGTACCGCGAAATCGACGGTAAGCCTATCGAACACGCTTCCGCTGTCAATTCCGACAACCATTCCCGGCGACTTCACCGGCGTCACGGTTTGCGACTGCCGCTGGTACCATAACGGTGCATCGTGTCCAGCCCGCGCTAGCGTGACGCCATCGTTCTGATGATTCAGGACCAGGTACGCCATACTGATAAACATGTCTTCTTTAATGTCCGGATAAAGCTGGCGGTTTACTTTACGCAAAACGTCCGCCGGAGATGGGTTCCGGGCTGCCTCTGCGCGCAGCACGCTCCGGCAAATCGCCATGATCAATGATGCAGGTACGCCCTTGCCGGAAACATCTGCGATTGCGACGCCAAGGCGCTCGTTATCCACATGGATGTAATCGAAATAATCGCCGCTTACCTGGCGAGCTGGCACATTAATTCCACTGATTTGGAAGCCGTTGATGGCCGGCGCTTCAGATGGGAGCAGGATGCGTTGAATGTCTCGCGCGATTTCGAGATCGTGATCCAGTCGTTTCTTTTCGTTCGCCATCGAATATATGATCGCGTTATAGAGCGCAAAGGCCGATTGCTCGGCTATGGACTTAAAAACGACAAAATCAGCTTGCGAAAAAGGCACACCGTTTGGCCCGTTGGCCAACGCCAGCACACCCAGATCCTGTTCGCCATATCGAAGCGCCGTTGCCATAACCGACACACTCCCAAAAGCCGTTCCCCGCAATTTCGCCAACTCCGGCGCTTCCGAGAATTCATTGACACAAACCGCCTGACCCGTGTGCCAGACGTGACCTATTAGTCCTTCATTCGCAGCAATCGTATGGAGCCGCAGAAAGCTTTCCAGCGCGATAGGATTCGCAGCGGCCTGCTGCAAAATGTGTTGCGGAACGTCCACCAGCGGCGGACAGCCTTTGGAAATAAATGCGGGAGTGACCTTGCCACCCGTCCGATCCGTTACATAAAGCGCTCCGCCGTGTGCATCAAGAATCCGGACAGCCCCTTCCACAACAAGTCGATGCAGTTCCTGCGATCGAATTGTTCCCCGAAAGGCTTCGCCCAAGCCGTGGAGGAAATCGAAGACGAGTGTCTCCTCGACCTGAATCTCTTCGTGCGAGCGCTCTAGTTTGCGAATTCGGCGGGTCTGGGAGTAGGCAGTAATACCCCATCCAGCCAAAGACGCGACAAGCAGTCCAAGGAGAAGAATCGGCCACATTGCTCGAGGCCAGCTTACTTCGAAGACGTCTCGTGATGAAGGTCTTGTCTCAGGAAATCGAGAACGTCCTTAAAGCGAAAAATGTTTTCAGGCGCCGCCTCACAAAGTGCTTCGTGCGCCTCGAGCATCGTTTCCGTCTGCTCCCGCTTTTGGGAATCTAGTGTCTGGCTTTTCGTGGCTTGTTCAAGCGCTTCACATTGAGGTGCACCGGTGCCGTCGCTGTGGATGTCGAAAATCTGATCCAAACCGAGGCCGGAAAGAAGTTGCTGGCTCCGATTGCCACAATGGACGATGTGAAGGTGACCGCGCCCGAGTTCCTTCAGTCGTAACGCCACGCTGGCCATCGTTCCCATGAATGTGGAATCCATCATCGCGCAATCCGCCAAGTCCACCACAAATTCACGATATCCACGATCCAGCATTTCGCGCGCGAACTCCTTGAGGTTGCCGCTATTGAGGAAACTACCTTTTCCCTCTACTTTCACCCATACGGTAGGCCCCCTTACCCCAACTTGAATTGACGAGTCCACAGTTACTCTTTCAAACGATACCAGTCCAAAACCCATGCTGTCAAACCTCGCCGGGCATGGGAAATCCATCATCAACTGATTCGGAATGCAGCGCTTAATGAGCCGCCTCCCTCGAACCATCCCGCACGATGTGGCCGCGCCCAAAAACACCAAGCCACGCCTATGCGAAGATCTATTCCCACAAAAACGAGCGGTTTTCCGCCACGATCCGACCGTTCGCTATTAGCACGCATCGCCAGGCGATCACCCGGCCATCATCAAAGTAATCGTCGCCGATCACCTTGAACTCGGTCCTGTGGGTGCCGCGCACGTTTTTATATGTGATCTCCTGCGCCTGGGTGTGTTCGTGCAATTTCTCCTGTCGATATTCCAGGCGCACAGTGACATCCGAGGGGAATTTGGATCGCCAAAAAAAATCGAAGTAATTACCAAAGCGCTGTCGCTGGTCGAGCCCGGTGACTGCGCCGTAGAGACGGTATTGCCTCTCAAAAACGATAGGCGCATCCTGAAGCGTTGAAGTTTTCTGGTTCGGTTGGTTTCCCTTCCCGCCAACTTTGCTCGAAGAATCGTGCGCCCGCTCGCTCGGCTTTAGCCCTTTCTCACTCATGAAGAAGAGCTTGGTTTTTCGAAACTCAAAATTTGGGTCCAGTGCCACCGGCAGCGGCGAGATTTTCTCGACGAGTCTGGGCTCTTCCCGGGCGCTCCGTCCCGAAGCGCCAGCAGCTAAGAAAGCAAAAATTACAAGTGCGGCGGCAAATCTCATTTCCCTAATAAAGCGGCCGCTTGCAGCAAGTGTCAACGCGCAACCGCGGTTGCTGATCGGCGCGTGGCATGGAATTCACATAAATTGGGAAGTAAAGTTGTGAGTGATCGAAGTGCGCTTTGAGCGCGGTGTTTACTTACCGCAACACGATTTGTGGCTCGACCCATGGGACGCAAAACCTTTCGCGTTTGTTTCTCACGCGCACAGTGATCACATCGCTCCGCACAAGGAGGTGATCGTTTCGGAGCGCACAGCACGATTGATGCAGGTGCGCCTGCCAGGCACCCGTATCGAACATTCTCTACGATTTGGAGAACGACGATCCATTCACGGCATCGATGTAATGTTAATACCGGCGGGACATATCTGTGGTTCGGCACAGTGCCTCGTTTTCGCTGGTGAGGAAACGCTGCTTTACAGTGGGGATTTCAAATTGCGTCCTGGCAGGTCCGCCGAACAGCCAGAGTGGCGTCATGCTCAAACCCTTGTGATGGAAACGACCTTCGGCGTACCGCGGTATCGGTTCCCGCCGACGAAAGAGGTGATCGACCAAATGGTCGCGTTCTGCGGTGAAACAATCGAGGCAGGTGAGGTGCCGGTGCTGCTGGGATACTCGTTAGGCAAAGCGCAGGAAATCCTCTGCGCGCTCGAAGGCGCCGGTTTAACCCCCATGCTTCATGGCGCGGTGTATCAAATGACGCGCGTCTACGAACAGCTTGGCCAATCCTTTTGCAAATACGTGCGATACAATCGAAACGACATTGCCGGCAAGGTATTGATCTGTCCGCCGAGCGCCAACCGCTCGGTGATGTTGGAGAAAATCCCGCGAAAACGCGTAGCGCTAATCAGTGGATGGGCCGTCGATCCCCAGACAGTGTATCGCTATCAGGTCGATGCGGCGTTTGCTCTTTCGGATCACGCGGACTACGACGATCTGCTTCGGTACGTCGAACTGGTGCAGCCGCGGCGTGTGTTGACGCTCCACGGCTTTGCCGCAGCTTTTGCCTCGGATCTTCGCACGCGCGGCATCGAAGCATGGGCGCTGACTCAACAAAATCAGATGGAACTGCACTTCGGAACTGAAGAGAGAGCGCCGCAATCGGCCTCGGGGAATTCAGGCGCGGGACAGGGTTCCGACGACGCGACGCACCAATCTGAATTTCTGGATTTCGCAAATGTCGGCGAAGCCATCGGTGCGACTCCGGCGAAACTGGAGAAGATCCAGTTATTATCCGATTATCTGCGCAGCCTAACGAGTCACCAGCTTCCGATTGCTGCCACGTACTTTACCGGCAGGGCATTTGCCCAAAGCGATCCTCGCCTGTTGCACGTTGGATGGGCTGTAATCTTTGGTGCGCTGCAGGAAGCGACCAAAATCAGTGACCCCGAGTTTCATCGAATCGCCAGCAAACATGGTGACGCTGGCAAAACAGCCTTTGAAGTTCTTAATCGCCGCACGACGCCGCAGCCGTTCCGGATCGTCGAATCGGCCGAGTTGTTCCAAAGGCTTCATCGTGCTCGCGGCCCGATCGCCAAGGCCAAGCTGCTGCGTGAGCGATTTTCGATTTTATCCGCGCGAGAAGGCGAGTACCTGGTCAAGATTTTGACTGGCGACCTGCGCATTGGCTTGCGTGAAGGTCTGGTTGAGGAAGGCGTCTCCAGGGCATTTAATGTTTCGCTCGAAGAAGTGAAACAGGCCAACATGTTGTTAGGCGACATCGGCCGGACCGCAGTGCTGGCGTCACACAAAGCGCTTTATCAGGCAGAGCTATCAATTTTCCGCCCTATCAAATGCATGCTTGCCACTCCCGAACCGAGCGCAGCGGCGGTTTGGGAGCGGTTTACTATAGCCGCGGGCGTGGAGCGCGGTCAGCCGGGATCATCGATCCCGGCTACCTTGTACGTGGAAGACAAGTTTGACGGGATTCGCGCCCAGCTTCATCGGAGCAGAGACAGGGTCGAGATTTTCTCGCGCGACCTAAGACGCATTACCGGGCAATTTCCGGAACTGGTCGAACAAGCCGGAAAATTTGACCAGGAGGTAATTGCTGACGGCGAGATCATCGCGTTTGACGAAGGACGACGGCTGACGTTCTTCGATCTGCAAAAGCGGCTCGGGCGCAAGAATGATACCGCAGACCTATTCGCCGGGGCGGTGGCGGATGTGCCGGTCGCCTTTGTGATTTTCGATCTTCTCTGGCTGAATGGACGCTCGCTGCTGAAAACGCCGCTCCGCGAGCGGCGGGAACAACTCGGCACTGTCATATTACCGCCTCAATTTCAGAGGGCGAACATCACGCCGGCGGGATCTGCAACGGAAATTGAACAAATTTTCGAGGATGCGCGCCGTCGTTTGAACGAAGGTTTGATGATCAAGGACGCCAAAAGCTTTTATCTTCCCGGCACCCGCGGGATGTTTTGGTTCAAGCTAAAACGCGAACTGGCGACGCTGGATGTGGTTGTCGTTGCGGCGGAACTTGGCCATGGGAAACGCAATAACGTGTTGAGCGATTACACGTTCGCGGTGCGCGACGAAACGACCGGTGAACTATTGCCAATTGGGAAAGCCTACAGCGGATTGACTGATGTAGAGATTGCCGAGTTAACGGAGCACTTCAAACAGAACACAATTGCGGACCGCGGCCGTTACCGCAGAGTGAAACCCGATGTGGTGATTGAGGTCGCTTTCAATTCAATTCAACCAAGTAATCGTCACCCCAGCGGACTGGCACTCCGTTTTCCTAGAATTAAGGCGATTCGGCGCGACAAAAACGTCGAATCCATCGATACCGTTCAATACGCACGCGAGCTTGCCATGCAGTCGATAAATTCCGACTGCAAGGAAGTGCCTGGATGACAGCTCACAATTACTCTGGAGTTGGCGAAGGACTCGGTGAAGCAGCCTGTTCCGTGGAGGGAACTGTTGACCGGTTAGCTGGTGACACCCGAACCCTCCTTTTTTGCACCTCTTCTATCTTGCGCTGCCTCTCGGCGAGCCGCTCCTGCATTCGTTGCTCTCGTTCTGTTCTCAGCTGTGAAGGATCCGCAATCAGACCTTTTAGCTCAGGAGGAACTGACCGCTGAGGCTCAGCGGGAGCCGGGGCTATTCGGGGCACCGAAGGGACTCTCGGTTTAGCGACCAACGTCTCTCGTTGCTCCAATGCTTTCTCCTTTTCGTCCAGTGCCTTCTGTCGCGCGTCCAGTTCTGTTTTCCGTTGCGTGAGTTGTTGCTCAGCGGTGGAATCTTGTTTTTGGCACGAGCAAACCAGCGCTAAAGGAATCAGCAACGATAGGGCAAATGTTTTTTTCATATAACCGATGAATCAAGTCTTCTTTGATGGTGGACGAACAAATCGGAGAGGTATTCGATGTCAAACGAAAGTTAGCGCTCATGTGGCGTCGGCGAAGCAGTTGATTGAATTTTGACCACTTCGACGGCGTCGCGCCGAGAACGCTGAGCGTTGGCAAAAACTGCCACGATCGCCAGGCAAATTACGATCGCCGCCATTAACAAAAGCGTGGTTCTTGAAGTTCGCGACGGCTGAGTTTTTTCGGCTCCTTCGTCCGGAAGATTCACGAGCCAGTATCCAGGCGAAGATCGCCAGCGCAAGCAAGCCAGTGCCGGATCACTCCAGACGCAGCGCGGAAATGGCTTTCATGACGCGGTCGCTCAGCCTGGCGTAAAGATTCTTTCCTGGCGACTCAAGATCGGCTGCACTGAACATGATCGGTTCCCCAATTACGATTGTAATGGGCACAAGCCGAAGACCGCCTCCCGCGCGCGGCAGCGCTTCGCGAGCACCGAAGATCCGCATCGGCACCACCGGCGCGAGCGTTTTGGCTATCACCAAACCTAACCCGGGCTCCGCCGGCTGAAGATTGCCGTCGATTGTGCGTGACCCTTCGGGAAAAACCAGAACGCCGTTACCCGCTTGTAACAAACGGATCAAAGCTTTGATCGCGCTGCGGTCAACGCCTTCCTGATTCACAGGGATCACGTTCACCTTTGGCAAAACCCAGCCTAAAAGCGGAACATCCAAAAGCGTTCGGCGGGCGAGAAAATAAATCGCTCTATTGCAAGTGATCCCCGCCAGCGGTGGATCAAGATAGCTTTGATGATTCATGGCCAGGATCACCGGCCCGCTTTGAATCATCCGCTCCCTATGAATCACTCGAAACCGGAACAACAATCGGCCAGCCAGTCGGCTTAACTGATAACCAACCCAATAATAAAAATTCATTCGCCGAGAGCGCGATCGGTGATCTGAACATCGCTAATCGGCAAACCCATTTGCTCAAGCCGCCTGGTTATCTTTGTCACCACTTGTTGGACCGTCACATGCGAAGTGTCGATCACGTGCGCGTCTTTCGCTTTGATAAGTGGTGACACGGCCCGCGACTCATCATCGCGATCGCGGATGGTGATTTCGTCGCGTTCCCCCTGAGCGGCGCGACGCTGCAAACGCACCTCGGGAGAAGCATCTATATAGAATTTGTAGGGCGTGTCGGGGAAAACGACCGACCCAATATCGCGGCCTTCAATGACGACGTCACGCCCGTCGGCACAATCATGAAGTCTCTGTGAAACAATTTCGCGAACTCGCGAGACTTTGCTGACACGCGAGACGCTCTCGTTCACGCGGTCATCGCGTAGATGCTCGACGGGATCAACATCGTTCACTGCGATGCGGGCCTCACCGTCTCCAACAACGCACGTAAGCGCTGCTGAATCCAGCGCCTCACCGATCCGCTGGCAATCCTCCGGCCGAATTTTGTTCTGAAGGAGGTGCCACGTGATCGCTCGATAAATTGCACCCGAATTGACGTAGATAAAGCCGAGCTGTCGCGCAAGCTGGCGCGCGACGCTGCTTTTTCCTGAGGCAGCGGGACCGTCAATGGCAATCACACAGTGCTGCGAAGCGTCTGATCCCATGTGTAGTTCACGCCTAACGAACGTGATTAGCTCTCCTGTGCGGGTACCGGAGAGAGCGAACCAATGACCGGCGTGCTCACCTGCATCCGCTTCGGGTTCGTAAATTCTTCAAGAACTGCTTCGAAACCGGGGTACGATTCGCGGATACATTCGGCATCCTGGATAATTGTCTCCCCTTCAGCAAACAGGCCCGCTATGGCGAAGGCCATCGCGATGCGATGATCGCCGAAGCTCGGCAGACGTGCTCCATGCAACGGCGCCGGTCCGTAGATTTCAAGCCCGTCGCTTAGCTCGGCGACTTGCGCTCCCATGGTGCGCAGATTGTGTGCAATCGCCGCAATGCGATCGGTTTCTTTAACACGCAGCTCCTCTGCATGCCGAATCGTTGTTTTGCCGCTCGCCAAAACACCTGCAATGGCCAGAATCGGCAACTCATCAATGAGCTGCGGCACTTCTTTGCCCTGAATAACAGTAGCTTTTAAGGGCACACCGGTGACTTCCACCACTCCGCGCGGCTCAAGGTGCTCCACCTCCTCAACCGCTTCGCGGATGTGCGCACCCATTCGGAGTAGCACACCCAGCATGGCAGTTCGCGTATCATTTAATCCAACGTTACGGATCAGCAGGTGTCCACGCTGCTGCGCCGCAGCTGTGACCAACCAGAACGCTGCCGAAGAGATGTCGCCAGGAATGTCGAAATCCCGTGACTCGGGGACCTGATCGCCGAAAATGCTAACACTACCGGTATCTTCCGTTGTCGTACGGACGAGGAAATAACTGAGCATCTTCTCCATGTGGTTTCGCGTCGGCACTGGTTCTTCAATCGTGGTTTTGCCTTTGGCGAAAAGACCGGCCAATAGCAGGGCGCCTTTCACTTGTGCGCTCGCCACAGATGGACGGTATTGGATTCCACGAAGCGAGCCGCCATGGATGCGCAAGGGCGGCGTTCCTTCGGGACCTTCGGCAACGACGCTTGCGCCCATCTCACAAAGCGGTGCGATTACGCGGTCCATCGGGCGTTTCGACAAACCCGGATCTCCCACCAGCCGACTCTCGAATTTTTGGCCGGCCAGTAGACCCGCCAGGAGCCGCATCGTCGTGCCCGAATTGCCACAATTAATTTCCTGGGTCGGTGCGGTCAGGACCCGTTTTTTACCATGAATGATTAAAGTGGCTGCGTCGGGCTGTTCGATTTTAATTCCCAACGCCCGCATTGCGTTCACCGTGTGCATGCAATCGTCGCTCGGCAAAAATCCGCGCAGCGTACACACTCCGTTGGAGAGAGCGGCGACGATCACTGCGCGATGCGAAATGCTTTTATCGCCGGGGACCGTGATTTCGAGATCAATTCGAGGTGCCCGCTTTACCCTCAACTCCATAAAACGAACCTAAATTTCCTGGTGTTCATGCCGCATTTGTTCGCATAGAAATCTGTGCAGCGGTAACCCGGTATTCACTAACCCCGCATCAACGGAACTCCGGGAGTAGGCGCTTTACGGCACAAGGAAAATCTTGTCAGTGTAAGGATCCTTTACTTCGGTGCCGGGAGGGAATCCTTCCACATCGATATATTTACCGGGGGAATACGGGCTCTCCACCAAATGCGGCTTGCCCGGAACAGGGATTCCGTAGGGATAATCTCCTTTTGCCACCTTTGTAGGGGGCGCAGCCGTGGGCGGAGGTGAAGATGCCACAACGGGTGGAGGTGTAGGTGGCGGCTGAACTGGTCCATTCGGGTTAAACGGCTGCTGCGGCGGTGGGTATTCTTGCGGTTGGGCAGCATAAGTCGACGCTCGATGATGCTGCGTCGTTGGTGGTGGCGGCTCCTCAGCGCATGAGGCCAAAAAGAAAACCGCAAGGAGAGCAAGCGGGAATGAAAATTTCATAATGAAAATTTTGGTAATCGTATCCGGACTCCGACTCGTTGCCAACGATTAAATCATGCTTTGTTCAAGCTACGGGATTTATTGAAAAGAGCAGCACAAATACAATACGCCGGCACGCGTCATCCGAATCCGAAGTACCAATGCACGACAATTCACATTCAGAGATTTTGGTCGTGGACGACGACGCGATGAGCCGCAGGGTGTTGGGCCAACTACTCAGGGCCGCCGGTTACAATTGCCGCGAGTGCCAAGACGGTGCCGAAGCACTGGACAGCATTCACGATAAACCCCCTTCGGTTTTGCTGCTGGATTTCGATATGCCCGGGCCTAATGGCGCGGAGGTGCTCCGGCGTCTTCGCTCAGATGAGGACCCGGCTGTCGCACAGATTCCCGCTATCATGCTTACTGCCCACGGCAGCGAACAGAGTGAGGTCTCATGTCTTCAGGCTGGCGCGGATGATTTTGTGACAAAGCCGGTGAATTCGTCGGTTTTGCGCGCGCGAATCGAAACGCAGCTTCGGCTTCGGTCGATGCGGCGACAACTGGAGCGGCAAAACGATGAACTTGAAAAATGGCGCCGCGATCTGGAACGCGATCTGGCAGCGGCGCGCCTAACGCAGCGATCATTGATACCGCAAAAACCGTTGCTGTTGCCGGGGTGGCAGATCGCAACGTGTTACCGTCCGGTCATCCAAGTGGGCGGCGATATCTATGGCTGGCTTCGGATGAAAGACGGCCGGGTTTTGTTCTGGATCGCCGATGGCACGGGGCACGGCGCTGCTGCCGCGTTGCTTACAACCTTGGCGAAACTTCTTTTTCAGTACGGGAGCATGGATCACAATTCGCCAGCCAGCTTGATGGAAGGTGTGGATAACGATTTTCGCAGCATCTTCGGCGCGCGCTCATTCATGACCGCGATGTGCGTTGCTCTTGATCCGGCAACTGGACAGGCTCAAGTCGTTGGCGCAGGACATCCGCCATTATTGGTGGTTCGTCATGACGGTACCACAAAATCCATCCCTTCGGTGGCTCCTCCGCTGGGGCTGATCAAGCGAGCGGCATTCAACGAAACAGCTGTCGATCTTGAGCCTGGCGACGCTTTCCTTCTCTACACCGATGGCCTGTTCCGGTGGACGAAAGATAAACGTCATCAAGTAACTCCCGAGCAGCTCGAGAAAGTGCTGAATCATTCCGCGCCCAGTGCCGAAGCGTTGCTCAAACCAATCGTAGGGCAAACGGCTCCCACGAATTCTGCGGCAATTGCTCCCGATGATATCGCAGCCATCGCGGTGCGCCGGGAAGAGCGGCAATAAAAATTTTTATTTAGCGCAAAATTAGTCTTGCTCTCCCGCAGGCGAAACGTTAGTCAGCGTCCATGCCGAAAACCAAAAAAACTTCCAAGCGCAAACCGAATCCCGCCTTCATGAGACCGGTCCAGCCGGACGATAAGCTTGCTGCCATCGTCGGTTCGCAGCCGCTATCACGGCCGGAGCTTACAAAAAAGCTTTGGGGATACATCAAGAGGCGTGGTCTGCAGGACAAAAAGAAAAGAGTCATGATCAACGCCGACGACCAGCTCAGGCCCGTATTTAATGGCAAGAGCCAGGTGAGCATGTTCGAGATGACCAAGCTCGTCTCGAAGCATCTGAAATAGGTCAAGATTTCCTTCGATAGCCCGGCGTTGCCGCGTCGGGCTATTGTAGGCAAAAAATTAGTTGCTGCAGCGGCGGGAGCTTACACGGCTCTTGCGCTGCGCTATAACTGCATCGAAGATGCTGGAGTGAAAACCCCTCGTTTATTTTTCGTCGCAGCCGCAGTCTCTTTGGCTTTCGCCGCCTTCGCGCGAGCGGAATCCGATTGGCTACACGATTATAGCAAGGCCCAGGAAGAGGCGAAGGCGAATCACAAACTTCTGTTCCTGAATTTTACCGGATCTGACTGGTGCGGGTGGTGCATCAAATTCGACAAGGATGTCCTGTCGCAGCCGCAGTTTAAAACCTTTGCGCACGACAATCTTGTTCTGGTGGAGCTCGATTTTCCTCGCAGAAAATCCCAGCCCGTAGAGGAGAAAAAGCAAAACGTGCAACTGGCCCAGCAGTACGAAGTTCTTGGCTTTCCGACAATTGTGGTGCTGAACAGCAGCGGCCAAAAGGTCTGGCAATTCGATGGTTATTTCCCCGGCGGGCCGGACGCGTTCATCCAGCAGCTACAAAAATTGCCGAAGAGTTAATCGACCGATTGACTCCATCCGGGATCGATTCCGCATTGATGCGAATTCGCCGGACCTTCTGAAATATGTCAGCTGGATCCTTTTGCTGATTTCTTCTCGGCTGCCTTCGGCTCGGCGGACGTTTGGCTTTTTGCTGACTCGGATTTTGACGATTTGTCGCCGCCTTCAGAAGCCTTCGGCGCAGATTCCTTTTTGGCAGCTGCTTTGTATGATTCGCTCCGATAATCGGTGCTGTAGAATCCCGAGCCCTTGAAAATCAGACCTGCTCCCGTGCCGAGTAAACGTTTCACCTTTCCGTGTCCCCACTTTGGCAAGCGACAAAGCTCCTTCGGACATTCGCGAAAGGGTTCATCGCGCATCGACTGGAATGCTTCGAACGTTTGCCCGCACTTCTGACAGGAATATTCGTAGGTTGGCATGAGCAATCCAGTTGGGCTTCAGGCTTTCAGAACAGCGCTGGGAAGTCTGCATTAAACAAATTACAATTCAACCCGGGTCGGTGTCTGGGTTGACCAAAGCCGTCCCGAACGCACGGTTGTGAGGTTCAGCGACATGCACGGTAGGTGAGTACGTCACGATCAATAAACAAGAAGAGAAATGACCGCTGAAAAGATACTGACGAAACATCCACTGGGTAAAACCGGAAGAAACATCGACAGAAAAAAATATGACACGCTCCAAAAGGCTATCTTGTCAGCCCTGCGAGAAAATGACCTCACGCATACCGAATTATTCAGCCGCCTCAATAAAGACTTAAAAGGCAAATTCGCCGGAAATATCAGTTGGTATGGCGAGACCGTTAAGCTTGATTTGGAAGCGAGAAAAATAATCGAAAGAACTGCTTCAAAGCCTCAGAAATACCGACTCAAATCTAGTTAATTCCTATGACAAAGACCCAGCAAGCCCATTACGGCGTTACCGAAATCGCCGAACTCTTTCCACCCCTGATGGAAATTAAAGACGAATCGCTGCGCGAAAAGGTCGCGGCAGTTTGGAACGAAGCGATTACCACCGGATGCGGCGGGAAAGGTTGGACGTTCGACGAGTTGCGCGCCGTCAAGTTCACGCTCCTGGCCGGTGATATCGATATGACTTTTGTCGAGCATCTCAATTCTTGTGCGTGGCAATGCATCGGTATTGCGGATGTTTTAGAAAAATCGTTTAGGTGTGGCATTCCGGTCCATCGGGATTATCTCATCGCCGGTTCACTGTTGGCCGATGTTGGCAAACCGCTCGAATATGACAAGGACGCTTCCGGCAAGGTAGTCCAGGGGAAATTCGGGCAGCAAGTGCGTCACCCATTTAGCGGCGTCGCGCTCGCATACAAACACGGCGTTCCCGGCGAAGTACTGCACATGATCGCCACTCACAGTCACGAGGGCGACAAAGTCGAACGCTCTATTGAATCAATCATTTTCCACCACGCCGATTTTGTAGACTTCGACATTGCGAAGTTCCTCGGAAAGCGCGCCGCCAAAAAGTAACTTTGCCCATAAAACACACGAATTGACGCGGATTTTCCCCGTCATTAATTAGATCTGTCATGTTGAGCGACGCGAAACATCTCGATTTATTCTCTTTGGGGAATCGGTGCAAAAGTGACCAGAGATTCTTCGCTTTGATCAGAATGACATTTCCGAGATCGATGAATTCCATTCGCGTTATTCGTGTGATTGGCGGGTACCACCAAAGGTGATATGGGTCTAACCCTTGTAGAGAAAATTGCGGCGCGACACGCCGATGGACTTGGTCCCGGAACAGAGGTGCGTAGCGGCGACTTCGTTTCGATTCGCCCGCGCCATGTGATGACGCACGACAACACCGGCGCGGTGATTCCGAAATTCAAGCAGATCGGCGCGACATCGGTCGCCGATCCCGCTCAACCAGTCTTCGCCATCGATCACGACATCCAAAATACTTCACCCGAAAATCTGGCGAAGTATGCGAAGATCGAGGCGTTCGCGCAGGAGCACGGTATAGATTTTTATCCCGCCGGAACCGGCATTTCCCATCAAGTGATGGTTGAACAGGGTTACGTGCTTCCCGGCTCGATGGTGGTCGCCAGCGATTCGCACTCGAATCTTTACGGAGCGATGGCAGCACTCGGAACGCCTGTCGTGCGCACCGATGCCGCGAGCATCTGGGCGACTGGAGTCACATGGTGGCAGGTTCCGCCCATCGCGAAAGTTGTTCTCAAAGGAAAACTTTCGCCGGGTGTGGTCGGCAAGGACGTGATCATCGCGTTGTGCGGACTGTTCAACAAAGACGAAGTGCTCAATCACGCAGTGGAATTCGTCGGCGACGGAGTCGCTAACCTCCCGATGTCAGCGCGGATGACGATTGCCAACATGACAACTGAATGGGGCGCGCTTGCCGGTGTGTTTCCGTTCGATGAGGTCACCGTTGATTATCTGCACTCGCGTGTTCCCGAGTTCACCAATCCGCAACGTCCGGGCAGACGTGGCGCCAGGAGTCGGTCCGCTTACACTAACGCGGATATCGACGGGTGGTGGAAAGATCGGAGCAAGTTCAGCGCCGATCCCGACGCCGATTATGCCATCGAGCTTGAGCTGGATCTCGCAACCGTCGTCCCGCATGTATCCGGGCCTAACGAGGTGAAAACGATGGTTTCGCTTCCGGAAATGGAACGCAAACGTGTACCAATCCAAAAGGCGTATTTGCTCTCATGCGTGAACGCCCGCTTCGAAGATTTGCGCGACGCCGCGGAAGTTATTCGCAACCGAGGTGGGCATGTCGCAGAGGGCGTTGAGTTTTATCTCGCGCCGGCCAGTGCCGAAACGCAGGCGCGCTCCGAGTCCACTGGTGACTGGCAGACGTTGCTCGATGCCGGCGCGATTCCATTGCCGCCCGGCTGCGGCGCCTGCATCGGGCTTGGTCGCGGCCTGGTGGAAAAAGGCGAAAACGCAATCAGCGCGACGAATCGGAATTTCAAAGGCCGCATGGGGGATCGTGACGCGTTCGTTTATCTGGCGTCGCCGGCGGTCGTCGCCGCGAGCGCGCTAGCCGGCTTCATTTGCGCACCGACGAAGTTCACCGACAAACCCGCGGGCACCGCGGCCCGACGTCCTGAGAAGAAACCGAGGTCTGGGTCGTCCGTGCAGATCATGGAAGGTTTCCCCTCCAGCGTGCGCGGTCGAATCCTGTTTATCGACAAGGATAATCTGAATACCGACGGGATTTACGCAGGTAAACACACCTACCGCGACGACATGACGCCCGAGCAGATGGCAGCCGTCACGTTTGAAAATTATGATCCGAACTTCAACGCGCTATATCAAAAGGGCGATGTCGTGGTCGCCGGGTTTAATTTCGGTACTGGCTCTAGCCGCGAACAAGCCGCGACTGCTTTGAAATTCAAAGGAATTCCGTGCGTGATCGCCGGCAGTTTTTCCGAAACCTACAAGCGCAACGCCTTCAACAACGGGTTCGTTGTTTTTGAATGTCCAGAGTTGGTAACATACTTGCGCAATGCATTGACCGATCGCACACCGACAACGGTTGGATCAGAAATCACGATCGATTACGCGAAATCAATTCTGATGGTTGACGGGAAATCATTCCCTTTCCCGCCGCTCAGTCCGGCCGCCCAGGAATTGATTGTTGCTGGCGGCGCCGAAAAGCTTGTAGGAAGTCGGCTTCGCGCAAAATCCTGAAGTGCGCCTTCTGGGGAGTTGACCCGCTTGCCGCCGCGAGACTAGCCGCTAGAGTCCTCGTCCTATGGCTAGATACAGAATTGCGTGGATGCCGGGCGACGGCGTGGGCAGCGATGTGATGGAGGCGACGCGCATCGTTCTCGATCGGATGAAATTTGATGCGGATTACGTCCCATGCGAGATCGGGTGGGAATTCTGGTGCAAAGAAGGCAACGCGCTTCCCGAGCGCACGGTGAAGGCACTTAAGGACACCAACTGCGCGCTGTTCGGTGCCATCACGAGCAAGGCACAGGACAAGGCAAAAGAGGAGCTGACTCCGGAACTTCAGGGAAAAGGATTGAGCTATTTCTCGCCAATCGTCGGCCTGCGGCAGTTGTTCAATCTGCACACTAACATGCGACCGTGTAAGAGCTATCCGGGTAACCCGCTGAATTACCGCGGTAACAAGATTACCAATGCCAGCGGTGAGGACGTGCCGATCGACCAGGTGGTGTTCCGGGAAAATACCGAGGGCATGTATGGCGGGGTGGAATTTTTCCCGTTGCCAGAGTCGGTTTACACCGCGCTCTGCGCGAATCCGAAAATGAAAAAGTGGAAGGATAAAGCGGGTTTGGAAAACATTGCTCTTTCCACTCGAATCATGAGCGTGCAGGGTTGCACCAATATCTGCAAGGAAGCGTTCGAGTTCGCAAAAAAAACAGGACGCAAACGCGTGACATTGATCGAGAAACCGAATGTGTTGCGTGAGACGGGAGGCCTAATGACTCGTTGCTTTCGCGATGTAGCGAAAAATTATCCGGACATCTGGGCCGACGAAGTGAACATCGACGCTATCTGCATGTGGATGTTCAAAAATCCGCAGGATTACTCCGTGCTGGTGGCGGAGAACATGTTCGGCGACATCGTCAGTGATCTTTGCGCCGGTCTGGTTGGCGGACTCGGGTTCGCGCCCAGCGCAAATCTCGGCGACGACTACGCCGTGTTCGAACCGACGCACGGTTCCGCTCCGAAATACGCCGGTCAATACAAAGTCAACCCAATCGCGATGCTTTTAACAGCGAAGCTGATGTTCGATTGGCTCAAGGAAACTGAAATGGCCACGCGTCTTGAGAGCGCAATTGCCCGCGTGATTGCTGAAGGCCAGGTGCGCACCTACGACATGGGAGGTAAAGCTTCCACGCTCGACGTAGCCAAAGCCGTGGCAGACTACGCTGCTTAGCCATTTCGTGCTTTAAGCCATAGCGCGGAACTCAGTTTGTAGGGCAACCGCTCCGGTTGCTAAATGAAATGACGGCAGGCGATGCACCTGCCCTACAATTCAGGTGCGCGCTTCAGTTGCCTGTCGTAGTCGGCGGCATCGAAATGCCCACTCGATTCCGCAATCAAGCCAGCATGATCAAATCTTCCACAACTCTTAGCCGCTGATGCGAACATGATTTCCGGTTTCTGCATGCGTGCCGGTTAACGTCCAGTGGAATACGGTTCGGTCTTCGCGTGGCTCGATTTTGTCACAGACGACAATCATGTCGGGAAAATCCCTCATGAACCCGCGGGCAACTTCCAGAGCCGGAGTCGGCGGTCCGCCGTTCACTCTTAACGATGCCTTGTCGGCGAAGAACGCAGCTACCTTCTTCGGATTCTGACTGCACCATGCTTCTGCATAATGCGCCGCGAAATCCTTTAACTCGTCACTCATCACAGGTCACTTATCACTACTTGGAATAATTACCGTTCTGACGTGATCAATGGAATGGTGAAGTGCGTCTAATGCCCCGTTAATTTGGACGGCATTGAGGTTCACGGAACGCAAGCTCTCGGGCGGAAATCGAAGTTT
>JBLMXH010000243.1:0-8367 GCA_050257685.1 Nitrospirota bacterium | reverse complement strand
GGTACGGGCCAACGGGGTCACGGTTTTCAAAAAAAATTGTGATCGAAACGTGGGCGTCTTTTTCGGAAGCGTTAAGGACGCAACATGCCTCGTGGCTGATCATTTCCGGGGCAGGACCGTGGCTTTCTCCTGGGATGTATCCCTCAGCAATCGCCCATCTTGTTTTCCCAACGGATGCCATGGTGTAAGTACATAAGAATATCGATCTTCGATATAAAACTGGATTGCCCCGACCAGTTAACGATAAGAAAAACGATGATGGCGCGCAGCGACAGAGGATTGGGGAGCGCACTCATCTTGAGTGCTGGTGATCGCGTTCCGCGATCGCGTCCTCAAAACGCAAAAACGAGACCTCTCGGACCTTGCGTGCTGGTGCAATCGATTTTGCCCGACCACTTAACGAGAAGAAAACAATGTGCCGCGCAGCGACAGGGGATTGGGGAGCGCACTCATCTTGAGTGCTGGTGATCGCATTCTGCGATCACGAACTTCCTTTGTCTGTCGTTTGCCAGGGATATGTTTCGCGTTCGGAGTGAAATCCGTCGCCGACGGATGCGGCGACCCGCACGCTGGAAGCGTGTGCGCCCCTAGCTAACGACAATCGGCATCAGCGACTCAATATCTTTTTTGAGAACAGAAATACAGCACCGCCCACCAGGGCCCAGGAAATCTGGTTGGTGTAACCGAGTGAAGCGGTGAAAGCGGCTATCGCTGGGGGAACATGGGCCAGGTGGCCGAGCAACTCTTGAAAAAGCGTTTCGCGCACGCCCACACCGCCGAGCAAAATAGGTAGCGAGGTGATGGTGTTTACCAGCGGCATGATCGTCAGAATGTCCGCCAGAGTGGCGACGGAAAGCGTTGCGCCCATTTTTTTTGTCGGCGCGCTTGAATATGAAGTAAAGCCTCATCGCATCGCCTCCTAGGCCTCCCGGAAGGAACTGGTTGAAAAACAGGCCGATCATCACGATCGCACCCGCGCGCAACCAACTGATCCTGACTCCTTGAATGCGCAGAAGAATTTGCCAGCGCACCGTCGCCAGCAGTTCTACCGCGCTGTAACAAATCCAACCAAGGAACACCCAGCGGAAGTCGGCATGCCGCAGCGCACCTGCGATTTGTGCTCGTCTTTGTGGATCATGGAACACATACCAAACACCGGCGGCAGTTACGATTATCTGAACCAACATGATGCCAGCGCGTTTCATAGCAGGTTGTTTTATCTGTCATGTTGAGCAGAGCGCTGCAATGAAATGCGAACGATGAGGCGAGGGTTCCAGACATCTGCGACTGTTTCCGAGATTCTCATTAGAAAGATCATTGTTTTGAAAGCCTGGGCTCGGCGCGAAAGCATTCGGGGCCGAGTTGCAGCTCGCTCGAATGACGACGGTTTCTGAACATGTCGATTGAGTACGATGCAGTGGTTGTGGGTTCAGGACCGAATGGTCTGGCGGCCGCGATCACGCTGGCGCGCGCCGGACGCTCGGTCCTTGTCTGCGAAGCCAACGCGACGATTGGCGGTGGCGCGCGTTCGGCAGAACTAACATTACCCGGCTTCGTACATGACGTCTGCTCGGCAGTTCATCCACTCGCTGCAGGTTCGCCTTTTTTCAGAACGCTTCCGTTGGAACGTTTCGGCTTTAAATGGGTCCAGCCTGAAATTCCACTCGCACACCCGCTCGATGACGGATCTGCTGCCTGCCTCTATGAAGATATAAATGTCACGGGCCAACAGTTCGGTCGCGATTCGCGCGCATATCGCAGCCTGATGCAGCCTTTGGCCCGTAATTGGGAGGACCTGGCCACTGAGTTCCTGCAACCAATGCTGCATTTACCTCGGCATCCAATCACCTTGATGCGCTTTGGCATCCCAGCGATCTGCCCAGCTACTTTACTCGCGAAATTTTTGTTCAGACACGAACCGGCCCGCGCGCTTTTCGCCGGAATCGCCGCGCATTCGTTTCTCCCTCTGGAAGCGCCGGTTTCCTCCGCGTTTGCATTGGTGCTTGGTCTGGCCGGGCACGTCGTGGGGTGGCCCATTCCGCGCGGCGGTTCACAGCAAATTTCCAATGGACTTGCAAATTATTTGCGGGATCTCGGCGGCAACATCGAGCTCAACCGGCCCATCGAAAATCTGAATCAACTCCCGCGATCGCGCGCCGTTCTTCTGGACATTTCTGTCTGGGAATTCTTGCGAATCGCCGGAAGACAATTGCCCCAACGGTACCGCCACCGGCTCGAATTGTTCCGACACGCTCCGGGCATTTTCAAAATCGATTACGCGCTAAGTTCGCCGATTCCATGGAAAGCTGAAGCGTGTCGTCGTGCCGGAACAATTCATCTCGGTGGCGGTATTGACGAAATCGCAGCTGCGGAGCGTGACGTTTCACGCGCAAGGATGCCTGAGCGCCCGTTTGTGCTGGTCGCGCAACAAAGTCTCTTTGACGAAACGCGCGCACCGCGTGGTCAGCACACGCTCTGGGCTTACTGCCATGTTCCGTTCACCTGCGATATCGATATGTCGGGTCAAATCGAATCGCAGATTGAGCGATTCGCACCCGGTTTTCGCGATTGCATTCTTGCCCGCCACAAAATTGCTGCGGCTGATCTTGCGAGATCGAATCCGAACCTGACTGGAGGCGATATCAGCGGCGGTGCAGCAAACCTGGCGCAGTTAATCGCACGACCGATTTTTAGCCCCACGCCTTACCGCACGCCTTTACCTGGAGTTTATTTGTGTTCGGCTTCGACGCCGCCCGGGGGTGGTGTCCACGGCATGTGCGGTTATCACGCGGCACGCGTTGCATTGCGCGATCGGTTCTCAATGCGGAAACGATGATGCAGCTGCGAACCGTACTTTTGGGAATCATACCTCGCTCGCGCCTTTCACCCTAGGCGAAGATGTTTTCGCCTTGGATAAGGTGAGCAATTGCATCGCGATATACAACCGTTAGGCCTTCGAAAACCGTCAATACCTTCATGGGAGACCCACGGAACGTGGCGCACGCCAAAAAGGTCAATCAAGAGAAAAATCACAAAGACAAACATGCACAGAAGATTGGTTCCGCTTCTTCCCAGCGAAAGAAGGATGTGCAACCCGACAAGAAGGCTGAATCTATCGCCGAAACCCGTGCGAAATCTGAAGTTGCACAGCCAACCGAAGCAATAACACCAACGCAGCTGGAGAAATCGCTTATAGTCCTCTCGAAACTTAAGGAACTGGAGTTTCATTCTCGGGCCAATATCGAGAAGCTCGCGGAGCTCAGTCTGACGATTGAGGAAGAGCTTAAGCAGAAGCGGTTCGCTGAGGCGATTGGAGCCGTTTACGGCGCACAGGATGCATTTCAATCCAAAATCTTGGAATTAATCGGAGCCTACGAAGTCGAGTGTACTCGTCTGTCGGGCTCGGCCTGACATCCGATTCGCTGAGAATTTTTTTGCAGGCATTTTGTCCCGGTAAGGAATCAGTTTCGAACAATACTGAAAACCAACAGTCAAAAAATGAAATGAAAGCGAAAAATCTGGTCACAGCAGCAGCGGTGAGCGCCGCGCTATCATTGAGCGTCATCGCACAAGCAAAAGAAGAAAAACACGAAGAACAGACTATTAACAGCTCCGATGTGCCTGCCGCAGTACAACAAGCTGCTCAGGCGGAAGCCAAGGGCGCATCAATTGTTCGCTGGGAAAAGGAAGGCGCCAATTACGAAGCCGTTATTCAAAAGAATGGGAAGCAGGTTGGCGTTGAAATGGACGCGAACGGCAAAGTGCTGAGCAAGCACGACGAAGCGAAAGAGCACAAAAAACACGGCTCGGCGTACTAATTGTGGGTGGATCGTGTTGGGAATGGGCGCTACCAGAGGTGTGAACACCGCTCAATGCGATCAGGGTGAAGCGCGGTGAAGCGGCGTGAACTCACGTCCGCTTCGCCGCCTTTGCGTGTCTGTTCGACCCCTTTTAATCAGTTAGCCACGAAAAATTTACAGCTCTGTCACATTAGCTTTTCTCGCACAATCCTTGACAGAAATTAGCATCGTAACTGCTCCACTTGAAAACTCGGTTGTTGACCTGCGTCTATGAAAATACTGGTGAGGCGAATTGCGAAAGAACTAGAAAACGCAAAGCAGTACGGTGTGTATGAACCCGAGTTACCGCGGGTTTGGCCGGCTAACGGCAACGCTCGAGAATCCGAAGTCGCTTTGTTTGCCGAACTAAATGGCTTGCGACTGCGGTACTACAAGGAAGGGTTTTGCGCGATCTTCGACAAGGATCCGCATCGCTAAGCGACTGGAGCACGCTCGATTAGAAGAAGATGAAATTGCTTTGAGTCGTCGCGGATTCGGCGATCGCTGCCGGAAACCTCATGGTGCTGCGTGATCACTGCGCGGTTTTTCGCGAGTTCTGGCCTCGATCTCGCTGGAATCTTCGACAAATATGGCACACAGACCCAATTTGTAATAGATCAGTCGGAACCCGTGTTCCTTCGCAAACTGCGCGATCTTTGCCTTCCGATTCTCCTCATTTTTCGGCCAGACGCGTTGCAATTCGTCTTCGTAGACAGCGCAATAACCGAACTCGTTGGTTTCGAGTCGCAATTGACGCCTGATCAGCTGCGCAAGAATTTTCACCAGGTCCCCGCAAGATTTGCGGGCTGATTTGACTCCATTACGTTGAGCTCGTCAACCTGAGCAAAGTATCGGACAATCCATTACGCGTTGCTGCGCTTCGTCGGATTTTTTCCGCAGTAATCGGTAAGAGCCGACGTCTTACGCGCTGCGTTTCCCTTTCGCAAAGCCACCCACCAGGTTTTTCGAGAGCCGCCGCGAGCGTCTCATTTGCCTGGTAACGGCTTTTAGTTCGCGAACCAGTTTTTTGCTCGTCGCAAGCACTTCCGTCGCTGTCTCAATGGTAGATATTCTGCAGGTTCGCCCGGACTTAGTAGTCGACATGAGCTTGCACTCCCATTTCCGATTCGCATGCGAGCGGATACTTCGGTGTATCAGGCCTTTTCAGGCGAACATCCGACGGCCTGCATAAATCGTTCCACTGACGATCGCCCCGATTGCTACCAGCGCGACGTCGCGTTTCAGAAGCGCGATAAGAAGGAAAGCGACCAGCGAGATTCCGACGGTTACCCAATCAACCAGCGCCTGCGGAATCAAGTCTAACGATACGACAGCAATAACGCCAACGACTGCAGCGCTGACCCCGGCGAGGAACGCCTGAAGTTCGCGGTTTTCCTGAAGCTTTTCGATGTAGTGAGCTCCTATCAACACGAACACGAACGAAGGCAAAAACACAAAAAACGTTGCGAGCGCCGCGCCCGAAAGCCCGCCGGCCATATAACCAACAAAAGTCGTGAACAACATAAACGGTCCCGGCGTTGCTACACTGAGGGCGACGCCATCGAGCAATTGGCCGTCGGACAACCAGTGATACTGCGTAACGGCGCCGCGCTGCACGAAAACAAGCGAAGCGTACGCGCCTCCGAAGCTCAGTAGCCCGGTCTTGAAAAACAGCCAGGCGATTTGGAATGCACGCGAATCGCTGAATGGCAGCAGGGCAGTCGATCCAACGAGCATGGCCGGCAGCGTCGGCACACTTCTTTTGAGCAGCGTGGAGCCACGTTCCGTGATGAGGTTCAGTAACCCGGCGATCAAAAGAATTAGCAGGAAGTTGATTCCGCCGAAACGCATTCCTACGAACGCCCCGACGAGCAGAAACGCAAGGAACACGTTTCTAATTGCAGCGCGGCCGAGCTTAATAATGCCCGCGGCAATGATGCCGAGAACAGCCGGCTTGAGCACATACAGAGCGTCCGTTACCTGAGGAAGTTTGCCATAACGAACATACAGCCAGCTCAGCACAATCATCGCGATTGCGCCCGGCAAGATGAAGGTAACGCCTGCCAATACGCCGCCCCATAGTTTGCGTTTCAGGTAACCAACGTAGATCGCCAGTTGCAATGCTTCCGGGCCGGGAAGCATGTGGCAAAAAGCCATGATTTTGATGAAGCGATCTTTGGAGAGCCATCGGCGCTTTTCTACCATGTGATTGAACATCATCGTAATCTGCGCAACCGGCCCGCCGACATTGACGAAACCAAGGAAAAGAAAATACAAAAACACTTTGCGCCACGACGGCATTTGAGTCCCCGTATCGTTGTTTTCCGTTATTATCGGCTCTTTCACATTTCAGAGTATGACCCCAAACCGCTTCAGTATTGCAGCCGTGACCAGGTAAGCTCCGACCATCGAAACTATCGAAATCGTCAGCGCGAGACCGAAAGCCACTCCACGCCACAACAAAATCGACAGCGCGACGAAAAGGGAGAGCGAGGGGATAACCAACCAGAATATGCTTAGCGAGAGAGAAGCGACTCGCGTTGGGTCGCGTGTTTCAGCATAGAGCCATACGAATGCGAGCAGCGATGTGAGTGGCAACGAGGCGAGCACACCGCCCCAGAATGTTCCGCCGCGTTTGGATAGCTCAGTGACTGCCACAATTACGACCGCCGAAATGAGAACTTTGAGCAGATAAAGTGTCATCGCTTTTGCAGAAACGCGTAAAGCGCATCGAAGCATTGAAAGCCACGGCGCAAGATTTCTTCGTCTGACAATCCTTCCTTCGCCCAGCCTTTCAGTACTCGATCAATGCCTACTGCCTCCACGCGCTGATATTTCGCGTCGTCCAGATCAGCGTCGTGTATCATCTCGCCAATCTTTCCGATCGACTTGTCTGTGATGGCAAAACGTCTGATCAGCGTCTCGAACGTGCAGTAGTTGCCGTGGTGGGAGAACTCGGCATCAAGCATATCGAACGCAATCGCGCCGCGCACAGCATCTGCAGTGGGCGCAAATACAAACTTCGGTTTTCGATCGATGAATCTTGAGATTAGCCATGCCGATCCAACGCGATCGATCTCTGGACGAGGACGGGTAAGCCATGTTTTGCCTTCATATTGTTGGGGGTCCAGCACTGCCAACCGCCGGGTGCTACGCCGTCCTTCAGCCCGGCGTAGCAACATCGCAGTCTCGTGTCCGCGGGCGCTGTCAAAGAAATCGACTGCCCGGATTTCGCGAAACTGCCGAGTCAGGCGCTCCAATTCCACGACAGCTTCCTCGGCGCCAAACTTTTTCCGGCGCGCGATGAAACTTTGGATGGATTTGCGCAGCGCAACGTAATCTTTGGCGCGAGCATCATTGAACATCGCAGTGACTTTCTCATTCGTGAGACCTTCGATCTGTTGTGCGCGAACAAGCGTCGAGTCGCCGCCATAATCACGAATTTGCTGTGCCAACCACTGGAACTGCTCGTATTGCGTGGGCTGATCGGGCAGCAAATAAGTCGATGTCTTTATCTGGACGGCCCCCGCCTTTTTAAGTCGCCGCCACACTGCCACCCGCTCAGTATTGCAATTGCTTGGCAAGCTAAACAGAAGCAAAAGCCACGACCCGGATTTCACCGCTTCACCCTTACTGAAGAAATATGTATTGCAAATCTGATCTGATTTTACATCTGAGCTGCCTTTTTTGAACGAAATAGAAGAAGACAAACACTAACTCGGAATAGCACAACATCTATGAAACCAAACAAACTCATTGTCACAGCGTTGGTCAGCGCCGGACTTACGTTTGGCGTCACAGCGCAAGCAAAAGAGAGAGAAGAAGAGGAACCGATCAGCGGCGCTGATGTGCCGCAAGCGGTGCAGCAAGCTGCGCAGGCTGAAGCGAAAGGCGGAACGATCGTCCGCTGGGAGAAGGAACGCAATAACTACGAAGCCGTTGTCGAAAAGAACGGAAAGCAGGTTGGTATTGAAATCAACGCTAACGGAAAAGTCGTGAGCCGACACGACGAAAGCAAAGAGCACGGTGAAAAAGGTGAGAAGCATTAAATATCGGGGCATCGCTGCTGGCTGCGATACGCGGACGGCAGCGATTCGCTGTTTTACTTCGTTATGAAGACCCGCTATTGCGCAGCGATTTTTTTCGCACTGATTTCTATTGGCTCCGCCGCTGATCTCGACACCGCACGAATCGACCAACTTACCGGGCTCAAGGGCAAGTTTAACGAGAAGGAGAGCGTCTACAAAGTGACGTTCCCTCGCAACGACGTGAAGATCGTCGTGGACGGATGGACGATGCCGCCGTTCATGGGACTCGGAACATGGGCCGCCTTCATCGCGACAAAAGATGGAGCAATGGTTATGGGTGACACCGTCTTGTTCGAAGACGAAGTCAACGCGGCGATGTCAGCTGCGCTTGATAATGGTCTGAATGTCACTGCGCTTCACAACCATTTCTTCTTCGATCATCCCAAGGTGTATTTCATGCATATCGAAGGAGAGGGCACGGTTGATAAACTTGCTGCTGC
>JBLMXH010000242.1:0-2746 GCA_050257685.1 Nitrospirota bacterium | reverse complement strand
AAGCCGCGCCCTTGGATGGCTTCATCTGGATAATCCAGCGTGCGCTTAAAAAAGATTGTAGCGGCAGCCAATGTCCGCTTTCGGGGTAAAGCGGACATGGCGATTGTACCGCGAAATGTCTGCTTATGATCCGAAGCGGACATAGAGTCTAATTGTATGACGATCATGAAAGTGATGACCAAACGAGTGCAATAACCGCAATCGCCATGAGTGCCGTTCCTCCCCATCCAAATCCGAGGAGCCACTGCTTACCTTTGAAGCGTCCCATTAGATTTACTTTTGAAATGATAATCATCATTACGATCATAATCGGCACTGCAACAATGCCGTTTAATACGGCACTCCAGATAAGCATTTCGATTGGATCGATGCCTGTGAATCCGAGTCCAAATCCGATGATGGTTGCGGCTGCGATAATTCCATAGAAACCGACGGCATCTGGAGCTTTCGCCTCCAACGTCGCTGGCCATCCAAAAGCTTCCGCCACACCATACGCAGCAGAACCAGCGAGCACAGGAATAGCGAGTAAACCAGTGCCGATGATGCCCAATGCAAACAATAGGAACGTCAACTCACCGGCCAAAGGTCGCAAGGCCCCGGCAGCTTGTGCCGCCGTCTGAATGTTCGTGATGCCGCCAGCGTTGAGAACCGCAGCAGTTGTCAGGATTATAAAAAATGCAATCGCGTTTGAGAAAACCATTCCTACTGTTGTATCGACTGCAATCCGGTCGATTTCGGAATGGCCCCCACGAGGAAGCTCCATCAAGGGTCGGCGATGCTTACCCTGCCGCATCTCCTCCACTTCTTGGGAAGCCTGCCAGAAAAACAAATAGGGGCTAATCGTTGTGCCTAGGACCGCAACAACCATCATAAAATAGTTCAAATTAAAGATTGGATGGGGCCAAACAGCCGAGAGCAGTGCTTCGCTCCAAGGTATTTTTACAGTGAAAGCTGTTGCGACATATACGAACAAAGTCAAAGTGAGAAATTTTAATAAGGGTGCGTATCGACGGTAAGGAACGAAGACTTGAAGTAACACTGAGGCAGCGGCGAAGATCAAAGCGTGTTCATGTTTTAATCCCCCAATTACAAGGGATAAGGCCTCGCCCATTGCCGCGATATCAGCGGCAATGTTGAAGGTATTTGCCACAACGAGAAGTGTTACAAGAAAAATCACCAACCAACGCGGAGCAAATTTGGAAACATTGGCTGCCAGTCCCCTGCCAGTCACCCTTCCGATCTGTGCGCTTACGAGTTGAATTGCGATCATGAATGGAGTTGTGAGGAAAACGGTCCACAAAAGACCGTATCCAAACTGAGCCCCAGCTTGTGAGTATGTGGCAATGCCGGACGGATCATCATCCGCCGCGCCGGTAACAAGGCCCGGCCCTAACAGGCGAAAAATGATGTTGCGTGGTTTCTTGCCAACGGCTTTCGATAATTGAGACATTGTATTTGAGATCTTGCTTACGAGTTCTGTCGACCGCAATCGCTGAATGGCAGCACGTCAAGTTCATAAATTAGCTAAGTATGGTCAAGAGAAGCATTAAGTACCGGCGATGCCTTACCGAAACACGACGCAGAAGGCTCAGGCGCGAATGTCGGCTTTTTGGCCCTTAGTGGAACATTCGACCTGAGTCTGACGAATGTCCGCTTTCGGGGGTAAAGCTGACATGACTTTGACGAATGTCTGCTCACATCCGCCGTGGCGCGAAGGTCGAGATTTGCCTAAGATTGAGAATCGTCGTGAACCCGCTTTAGGGGGCGACATGCAGGGACGCGGTGCAAGCGAACAACCGGTGAAGGGTCAGCGCAGACTTGGGAGCAAGGCGCGCAAAGCGACGACCGCACGCGTGTCCGCTGCCAATCTCCAAGAAAAACTCGACCAGCGTACCCGTGAGCTTGACGAGGCGCTTCAGCAGCAGACAGCCACAAGCGAAGTGCTAAGCATCATTCGCCGATCACCGGCAGATGCCCAACCGGTATTCGACGCAATCGTAGAGAGCGCCGCGCGTCTATGCGGTGCCATTTTCAGCGTAGTCTATCTTTACGAGGACGATCACGTCCGCATTGCGGCCACCAAGAATTTCACCCCAGAGGCAGCCACTCAACTTAATAAACTTCAGCAGCTAAAGCGGCCCGATCGTTCTCACCTCAGTGGCCGTGCCATATTGGACCGCGCAATCGTACACGTCCCAGACGTGCTCAACGACCCGGAGTACTCGCGCGAATTCGCGCTAGCCGGAGGATGGCGAGCCGTGCTCGCGGTTCCCCTGCTTCGCGACGGCATACCGGTCGGTGCCCTCTCGGTTGCCAAGAGGGAACCAAAGCCGTTTTCAGACCGGCTCGGACAATACTTGCTGTCCCGATGCTCAAGGAAAACGAACTGATCGGTGCCATTGTTATCTATCGCCAAGAAGTGCGGTCGTTCACTGAGAAGCAGATCGAGCTAGTTAAAAACTTCGCCGCCCAAGCCGTCATCGCCATAGAAAATACGCGACTGCTCAACGAGCTGCGCGAATCCCTCCAACAACAGACCGCGACCGCCGACGTGCTTAAGGTGATCAGCCGTTCGACCTTCGACCTGCACACAGTACTGCAAACCCTCGTTGAGTCGGCGGCGACGCTCTGCGATGCCGATAAAACGATCATCACGCGGCAAAAGGATGGAGCCTTTTATCGCGCCGAAGCACACGGTTTTTCACGTGAATTCATGGATCATGTTAGAAATATCCCGATCGAAGCC
>JBLMXH010000241.1:0-10666 GCA_050257685.1 Nitrospirota bacterium | reverse complement strand
TAAACAACGAGCGTCCCTGCGGGTAGTACCCCGGGCTGCGTTGTTTGCCGCTTCTGTAGCCGTCGTCCTATGGGCGACGCAGCACGCGGGCATTTACGATATTGGAGCTTCCCACAGGGAAGCAGCTATAGGCTTAAGCCTCTGGAACAGTGAAAAATCTGAGCAGGCACGAATTTTTCGTAAAAAAGTTCGAACACGCGCTGATCCAGACTGTCGAATCTAATAGGTTAAGGCGATTCGGGCGGTGGCACGAGTTCTTCTAGAAGTTGTTTCTCCTTAGCGTGCGCTGCCCGAATCAATTTTTTTGCCAAAATCCGGCGGCCGCAACTACGCTTGCGAGCGTGTTCGATAGACGTCGTTGGAATTTATACGTATGGTGCGGCCTTCCGCTCCTCCATGAACCCTGACGAATACGATCCGATCGCTGCAGCACTTAAAGAAGATATCGGCAAAGGGGACATTACCACCGAGTTTTTCGTTCCCGAAACGCTGCATGCCAGCGGACGCATCGTTGCCCATCAACCAGCAGTGGTCGCGGGAACCGGCACGGCCGCGGAAATCTTTCGGAAAGTCGATCCTGCAACTGACGTTCAGATCGTGCACGCAGATGGTGATGCTGTAGTTGCAGGCGATGTGGTCATTGAAGTGCGGGGGCTTGCACGTTCGATTCTTAAAGCCGAACGCGTTGCGCTAAATTTTCTTCAACGCCTCTGCGGTGTCGCAACGCTCACCCGTCAGTTCGTTGACGCAGTCGGAAATCATCCGGCCAAGATACTGGACACACGCAAAACCACCCCTGGATTGCGTATACTGGAAAAGGCCGCGGTTGTCGCGGGCGGTGGCGTTAATCACCGTTCCGGGCTGTACGACATGGTTCTGGTAAAGGACAATCATCTAGCAGCCCTCGGAGGGCTCTCCGGGTTTGCCGATCAGATTGGGCGGCTTCGCAAAGAACGGCCGAACATTCGAATTGAAGTGGAGGCTGACGATTTGGAGCAGGTGCGGGCTTTCGTCGAGATTGACGGCATCGATGCTATTCTTCTGGACAACATGGTCCCGGCTCAAATTCGGGAAGCTCTGGCGCTGAGGAGAAACAACATCAAGTTCGAAGCGAGCGGCGGCATCACGCTGAAAAACGTCAGGCGAATCGCAGCTACTGGCGTTGATTACATTTCTATCGGCGCATTAACCAACTCAGCACCCGCGGTCGATCTGGGGCTGGAAATGACTCATGTTCACGGATGAGAAGTTGGATCATTTAGCCGCTGATCAACTCAAGGCCGAACTTCACGACGCTGTGATCGGTCGGGAGATTATTGTGCTCCAGGAGACCAGCTCGACTAATGACGCCATTTCACGCGTAGTATCCACGGATGGTCTGCCGTGCATCCCTGAAGGATTAGTCGCTTTCGCAGAACACCAAACCGACGGGCGCGGTCAGCGTGGCAACCGTTGGGAATCAGCAGCGGGGAAAGGACTTTGGTTTTCAATTTTATTGCGACCCAAGATTCAGCTTAGCGACTCGGGACAGCTCACGATTTGGGCGATCGACACGATCTCGGATGTGATTCGCACAAGCTTTGGGCTCGAGCCCACGATCAAGCTGCCCAACGATATTCAACTTTATGGGCGCAAACTGTCGGGCGTATTAGTAGAAATGCGCGCACAAGAGAATGCCCCCCATTTGGCTGTGGTGGGAATCGGAATCAACGTGAACCAATGCTGCGAGGATTTTCCGGCCGACCTTCAAGACCGGGCCGTTTCCCTCGCAATGGCATTGGGCCGGCAGGTTGATCGTCAGGATTTTGCCGCCGGTCTGTTGCGAAAACTCGATCTGACGTATCGGCAAAGATTCGTCCGCCGCGATCTTGTAGCCGAGGACGCCGACGTCGGCTCAAACGTTGCGCATACGAAACTGCCGTGCTCAACGCCCGCGCCTACAACTTCCCCTGCTCCGACAACCATTCGCGATACACACGAGGTGAAATTTCGGACGGCTTGATCTCGCTGCGTCCACCCCAGAACACGTTAGTATAAGTAACCGGGAGATTGCGCTCCTGCAGGTGCTTATCGATCGCCGACTTATGATCGAGCAACAATCCTTTGTCCGTTCCATGGGCGACAGCCATAATGTTGACATTCCTGAATTCCGGGCCGGCTTCACGCCAGTAGCAATGTGTTAAAATGTGATGACGGCCGACCTCGCCTCCCGTCTCAATTTCGCGACCCTGCGGCACCGCCCAGTGAAATAGAGCGTTGAATCGCGTCACACGCACACCGCCGACAGACGGTTTGACGTGTTCGAGAAACGTAGAAAAACGGCCGACAATCTTTCGCGAAGTCAAAGCCTCGGCCACGCGACAAAATTCTTCCATTGTTACGCCCGCTTCGTTTGCGCGCGCGACCCATGGCGAGGCCTTGATTTCCTCCGGAGTGAACTCGCGCTTCAATGCAAGCAGAACATCCCATTCGTGCTCGCTGAGTTCGACTTTCTGCACCGGCATCATTGTGGCAGGCTGATCAGCTTTGCTTCCGGGCTCAATTGTCTTACGCCGAACATGTCCAACGCCGAGTGTAAAAATGCCTTTCGCCGGCATTATACGAAACCGTTCAGCGCCGACTTTTTTCGCCAGCAATTCGCAATGCGCTTGTAGCGAAAATCCCTGCGGAACCTTTACGGTTGTCCAAAGTTTGTAGTCCGATCCAGCGCTGACAGTGTCGGTCGAGCGAAGCACCACATGGCCCGAGAACGGATCGTGCTGAAACATCCAATCGAACGCGGCGTCAATCTTCTGTTCCGGAACTTTCCACGCCACCAGCGCGCCCTCGGCCAAGTTCGTTGCCAGCAGCGTTTGCCTGACGCGCCGGATCGTTCCGGCGCGCAACATGGCGGCGATCCGCGCCATGACAACCTCGACACTCACACCCGAACGATTCGCGATCTCTTGGAACGGCTCGCGAACAAATCCTTCGACCTTGTCTTCGGAAACCGCGAGAATCTTCGCGTTGACCGGATCATTATGCTCAACCGGCAGCATTCCAATTAATCGGTCGCCCGAGCGAGCTTGTCCAACCAGACCCGCCGGTTTTCAGATTGCACAAATAAATACCGCGGCAAAGTGACAGCTACTGCCGGCAAGCACGAACATGTGCCAGATGAAATGACCATAACGCAGCCGCTCGTTCGCGAAAAATAAAGTGCCCACCGTGTAAGCGACGCCACCGGTGACCAAGCAGAGGAGGGCTGACAACGGAATTGCCAGCGCGAGCGGATGTATGAAGGTGAGTCCGATCCAGCCCGTTCCGAGGTAGAGAGTCATCGCGAGTCTTCGATGACGCAGCACGCCTCGTGTCGCTTTCATAACAACGCCGAAAAGCGCAAGTGCCCATACGATTCCGAGCATCACCAATCCGCCAACGGCGCGTAACGGACCCAGGGCGAATGGTGTGTAGGTTCCGGCGATCAACAAAAAAATCGCTGCGTGATCTATCACTTGGAGAAGAGATTTCGTATTTGTGTGGGGCCAGCCGTGATAGAGCGTCGACGCCAGGTACACGAGCAACATGGTCGAAGTAAAGATGATCGTACCAACAAGAAAAGCGATGTCACCATGGCGGAACGCTGCTAGAAGCAGAATCGGTGTGCCGATCATCGCACCCAGCAGGCCAATGCCATGACTGATGCCATTCGCCACTTCTTCCCCGGCTGATTGTGTCCAGTTGTGAAAGGGCAGCGACTCGCCGATAGCATTCATGCCACGCGACATGCAACGCATATTGCCCCGATTTTACCAGACAAATCGTGACATGTCGTCCTGCGGTAGATCTTGTTATGGAGAGCTCGCCGCTTCCGTAGCATTGCGCAGGTACCTTGGATGCTGAAAATTGAATTGAAGTGATCAGAGCGATTCTTTTCGACGGCGCCGGCACGCTTTTTTACCTCACCAGAACAGTGGGCGATCACTATGCCTACGTCGGTAGTGGAATCGGATTGAATCTCGACGCGCAGCAACTCGAGCGCGCATTTCACGTTGCCTGGCATCAAATGCCGCGACGTCCCGCAATCGATAGTCCGCGCGAGAATGACGATCAAGACTGGTGGCGCGAGCTCGTTGGTCGCGTATTCGATCGGGTTGCGCCTTCCTTGAGCGAAGTTGACCGGGACAACTTCTTCGCGATCGCTTACGAACATTTCGCCGAAGCAGGTGTTTGGGAGCTTTATCCGGATGTTGTTGATGCTCTGCGGCAGTTGCGAGAACGCTTTGAGCTTGCGGTCATTTCGAATTTTGACGGCCGTTTGCGACTGATTCTCCAGCACCTGGGCATTTCCCGGTATTTCAGTCACATCTTCGTTTCCAGCGAACTTGGAGCGGACAAACCCGATCCGGAAATTTTTCGCCGTGCAATCACCATAATGCATTTGAGACCTGACGAGATCGTTCACGTCGGCGATGACCCGGAAAGGGATTGGAAAGCGGCCGCCAGAGTTGGGTTGCTGGTTTTCCGATTGGACCGTCCAAAAAATTCGCTGAGCGATTTGCTTAACCTGTAGCCGCGGCCCTGCGGGCCGCATCTCGCAGAGACGTTGACTACATTGGGTCGGCCGGGACTCGAACCCGGAACCAACCCCGAAGGATTTCGGGGCTGCTTTTTAATTCGCGGACTTCAGGATTGAGATTGCAAGCCGCGGGTTCTTTTTTCGTTTGAGAGTTCGTTCCAATTTGCGTGCCTCAACCATCGACGGGAGTTCCTTCGCCGTGACCAGTACGATTTGGCTGCCAAATCGACGTGTCGTATGATTACTCCCGCGCTCGTGCTCGGCTGTTCGGCGTTCCAGATTCTCAGTCGCACCAATGTAGTAGCGGCGATCGCCGCGCATAATGTAAACCCAAGCCATAAGCAGTTGGGTCGGCCGGGACTCGAACCCGGAACCAACGCCTTAAAAGGGCGCTGCTCTACCGATTGAGCTACCGACCCGCGCAGGGCTTCACTTTGTAATGCCTACGAAATTTTTCAATGTAGAATGCCACGCAATCAGACGTGATCTCACACAAATACAAATGCATTTTCGTGGAGGTGCCGAAGACTGGCTCAACCAGCGTGCGGGCCATTCTTGGTAAAGCCTGGAAGCCGCATCTGAATTTGTGGCAGATCAAACAGCTAATGGAAACGTCCTGGACCGAGTTCGGCGGAAGAAGGAACCGGATTATGGCCGCGGTCTATTTGCTGCGGTCCGAAGAGCGCCGGAGAGAAACCGGGCGCAGGCAATTCGAGTCGTATTTCAAGTTTGGATTTGTTCGCAATCCATGGGACCGGGTTGTATCGCTGTATGAACGCACGGAAGCATTACAGCTTCGGAATGAGATGAGCTTCGAACAATTTGTCGATTGGATCCAGTACAGCAGCGCCACGTGCGTGCATTCCTCCCCACATCGGTACCAACTGGATTGGTTCGTCGATTCGAATGGAAATGTTTTAGCCGATTTCATCGGAAAGTTTGAGCGGCTTGACGAGGATTGGGCTTTTGTGGCTCAGAAACTCCGCCTTGAGCAGAAGTTGCCGCATCGGCGCGAGAACCCCCGGGCGCGCCATTACACGGAGTATTACACTCCGCGAACACGAGATATCATTGCGGCGAAGTTCAAAGTGGATATTGAGCGATTCGGTTATGAGTTCGCCGAATAAAATAAAAGCGATTGTTCTCACTTGTGACCGCTATCGAGCGATCACGCGGCACCTTATTCTCAAATACGAACGGCTGTGGCCGGATCACCCGTTCGTTTTTCATGTTCCTTATCAGGAGCTTCGCGGAACCGATACCGACCGAATCAAGTACCATGCGGCGCCCGAGGACATCAAGGGGACGATATTGCATTTGCTCGCCGACATTGATGACGAGGAATGGATTTACTGGTGCGTCGACGACAAATACCCGATTCAGCTTCCCACAGACAAGGTCGCGACCCTGATCTCGCACGCGATGCGTTCACCTGGGATTGATGGTTTGTTGTTCTGCAGATGCAGAGCGCTGTTGAGCATTCCCCGACTCACCCTCCACCCTAACAAAGTAAAAAATCTATTCGGCGATGTTTATCTCGAACGTAAAGGTTGGTGGCAGATATGGATCCATCAGATCATGCGTGCCAAAGTGCTTCGGCATCTCTTCAATCATTTGCCTGATCACATTCCCAATGCCAAAGCGATGGATGATCTCAAGGACGAAGTACCCAAGCTGCCCGAGCACAGGTTATTCGTGACCGAAAAAAATTATGCAGTATTTGGCGAAAGCACCCGGCGCGGCATGATCACGCAAAATTGTTACGAGAGTATTGTGGATTCCGGAATTGAGCTGCCGGAATGGTTTCAGCAGCCAGACGGCGAATACGTAACGATCGGCAAATTGTGAGCGAGCGGCGCGCCGAATACTGAAACATGTTTGCCCCTTCCGATTTCCTGGACCTCGAGCACACGGCTCATCCGAAGCTGTTCGAGAATCAGAATTACGTCTGGGACGCGCTCAAACAGATCGCGAGTTACTTGCAATTCCGGCTGAAACCGGCGGTCTTTGGCGAGCTAATCGGCAAGCCATTCATTAGCAATCGCGTATTCATTGGCAAAGGAACCATCATTGAACAAGGCGCGGTGTTGAAGGGTCCGGCGTGGATTGGCGAAGACTGCCAGATTCGGAGCGGTTGCTACGTGCGCGAGAACGTCATTGCCGGCAACGGTGTGGTCATGGGCAACTCGTCCGAGTTCAAAAACTGTATTCTGTTCGACGAAGCACAGGTCCCGCATTTCAATTACGTCGGTGACTCCATTCTGGGGCACCACGCGCACCTGGGCGCAGGCGTGATCCTCTCAAACGTAAAACTCAATCATGGCGAAATCGAGGTAAGCACCCCCGATGGCGACATTCCCACTGGTTTAAGAAAATTCGGCGCAATCGTGGGCGACCGAACGGAGATCGGATGCAATTCGGTGATCAATCCCGGATCAGTTATAGGCCGGGATTGCATGATTTACCCGAGCGTTAATTTCCGCGGCGTCCTGCCACACGGCAGCAGGGTCAAACTGCGCCAGGAACTGCACGTGATCGGGAAACACTGACGGGGTATCACGCTGCTGGAGGCAAACCCGCCTCTGCTGTGTTTATCACTAGTAGTCAAAAGCAGCGCCGGATTGTTCGCCTCATTCGACCCAGTGCAAGAAATTCGGATGGCCGCCGGATTTTTTCCGATCTAACAAGCGTCTCGATGATGGCTTGCGTGCGAACTAAATGTTTGAGGGGAAGAACCGATGGCTCACTCTGATCAAAAGAACTCTGCGTCGTTATGCACTGAACCTATCACCGGATCTGCAAAGTCGGAGGTGATTAAGCTGATCAGGCACCGGCTGCACGAGCCACTCGGTCCAACGCTGCTGGTGCTGCAACTTCTGCTGCGCGAAGAAGCGCTTTCGCCCCAAGGTGTTGCTCTCATTCGCATGCTCCAGCGTAGCATCAAGGAAGAAGTCCGGGCCATCCGAGAACTGCTAACCATCATAGAAAAGTTTATTCAAGAACCTTCCCAATCAGATGGTCGCGCAGAAGAGCACCCGAACAATTTTCCTCAGCAATTGTCGTAAGGTTTCGGGCGCGCGCACGATCTCGGGGTTCCGGCGAAACGAATAATGATCAACGATCAATCGTTCAGTCGGGACTAATGAAATACCGAATATTTACTTACTCGGGCGACGCCCTACCGATCGCTCACAAACTCGAGCAGGAGGGTTGTGACGTGGTCGTTGGAATGGTCCATGACAAAGCAGCAATCCATTCCGCAAAGGAAGTTGAATTGCGACCGGAAAACACCGAGGCGAAGCGGCGTCGACTGGCGTTGTTTGATGGATTGATTGAGAAGCGCCCGGCTAATCTTTTGATCGAGGAAATGCGGTGCTATGAGAGCCCTGAACAGTACTTCGTATTTTTCGATCGAAATCACTTGTTCCAATTCAGCGATCAGATCGCCGATATGCCGTTCCACGGAAACTTTCCCACTGAAGCGGATTACTTATTTGAACGGAACCGGGATAACGCCAAGCAACTCGTACGCGAGCACTATCCTCGGCTGCACGTACCCGACGTAAAAGCGTTCGATGATGTACAGGAGGCGCTTGAGTTCCTCGAATCGACGGAACAACTCTGGGTGCTCAAAGGTCAGGATGACAGCGTAAAGACATTCGTTCCTGACGTGGACGACCCCAATCTTGCTGCCACACAGATCATTGAGACTTTAAAAGAGAACAGGGCGGCGTATGACAGTTCTGGATTCATTCTAGAAGAATTAATCAATCCCGCCATCGAGATAACCCCGGAGAAAATCTATTACGATGGAGTGCCGCTGGCCGTTGTACTCGAGTTTGAAAACAAACCATTCGGCAGCGGGAATATTTCGATTCAGACCGGATGCTCTCAAAATCTGCTCTTCCCGATCGAAATGGGCGACAAGATCAACGGCATCGCTTTTCCGCCGGTCGTCGATGCAATGGCAAAGCAGCATAAAGGTTTGTTTTATTGGGATGCGTCGCTTCTCATCGACAAACGGACCGGCAAGATCTACTTCGGCGAATTCTGTTCAAACCGTCCCGGCTACAACTCACTATTCACTGAACTCGCGCAGTGTCCGTCGGTGCATGATTATTTTTCATCCATTGTTCGAAAAGAGAGCCCGTTCAAACTCGGAACAGTGGCCAGTTCAGTTTTGCTCTTGAATCCCGCCACAGACGAGGAGACTGGCCGAACAACCGAGGGACTGCGTATCGATTATAAAGCCGAGATCGAGAAGAATCTCTGGTTGTGGGATGTCCGCCGTGAAAGTAAGCGCCTGGTGACCGTAGGCGACGACTGGAATCTGGGAGTCATCACCGGCGCCGGTGATTCCATCGACCAGGCAGTCAATTCGATGTACAAAAGCGTGGACGGCTTCTCTTTTGCCGGGGCTTATTATCGACCGAAATCTGACTTTCTGTCGCTCGACTATGCGACCTCGATATTGAACCGGGTCAATTACGGTCTGGAGAGGAAGCTTTATCAGCTGCCTTTCAACGTAAGGGTCGCTGACATCAAGAAATAGTCACGCCGAACAGCCGGGCGGCATTACCGTGCATCACTAATTCATGTTCGGTTTGTTCCATCTCAAGCGCCTCAACCGCTGCCAGATACTCCTTCTGTGAGTACAATGGATAATCCGTGCCGAACAAAAACTTCTCGTACGAATATAGAAAAACCCGAACCTGTTCCATGCGTTGTTTGAATACCTCAACGTCATGAGCGGTGATCGATCTGTTTTCGGCGAAGAATGCTGACATGTCGGCGTACACATTGTGATTTTTCGCCAGGACGGCCGCGCAGTCGATCAGCCATGGGTTGCCCATATGTGCCATGATAATGGTGAGATTTGGAAACCGTGTCGCTACCCGATCAACCTGTAACGGATGTGAATATTCCAGCAAACCGGTGCTGCCGGTCTCGAGAACGCCGGTGTGAAACATGATTGGCACATCGTGCTTCTCACAGTACTCGTACAGCTGATGGAGCCGCTCGTCGTTAGGCGAATACTCCTCGTATCCCAGATAAAATTTCAACCCCACGACCCTGTCCTCCTGCAGGACTTGCGTCAGCTCCTCAACGTACTTCAGCTCAACGGTTTTTGAGAATATGCAGTTTACGATGGCCCACAGCCTCTCCGAGCGCTTGACTGCTTCCAGCACCTGACTGGCGTTGGAAATTTCTCCGGGCAGCGTCTCGGCAATGAGGATTGAGGCGTCGATTTTTGCTTCATCCATTGAGTGAAGCAATTTGTCTGCGCCGCCGTCATCATCGAGGTGAGTATGGCAATCGATAACCATAGGTTTACTAAAGACCTGCCGTGCAGCTCTTCAATGTTGCTTTTTGCTGCTGAACCATGTGATTGCCTAACAATCTTGGCGCGATTGTAAACCGCTCATTGGTGAGACGCGATTGATTGCCTGCCGCGGGTAATTTCTGCGAAGGGCTGTCGCACGGCCGCATCGTAAATTGCGCGAGCAGCCGCAATCATCGACAGACGCTGACGAGGCCGAGCGCGAAATATCGTGGGATAGGCGATTCGAACCCGCGGCTTCTCGCAATTTTTCCGCAAAATCAAAACGAAATTGCGAATCTAATGGCCGCTACAGGCCTGGTCAGATGATGAGTTCGACGTCGAGGTCTTGATGGCCCCACTGTTTCAGACATATCGGAGCTGTCCGTCGCCTGACCAGAAGGCCACTCTCTGGCAGGTATAGTAACTCTCTTACGTATTCGGGAGTTTTTTGTATGGTTATCGTTTACCAAACGCCCTGAATCGGCATCCATAAATTGAAATACCGTCTGGATTTCCGACCGCGAAAGCATGGCGTGTTTCTTCTTCTGGTTTTCGAGCGTCACCGAAAGTTCGTCGTTCCACACTCGTTTGCGCATGAATTCATTCCACATGTGAATCTCACCTTCAGAGCGCCGGTGACCCATACCGAAACATGACTGCAAAATTGCCTGTTCGTGAGCCCCTTGTTTACGTAATTGTCGTACGGACTGCGAAGACCCGAGCCCTTGGAAGACGTGTTCATAACGCGTGTTCTCCTCGCTAGTTTGCTCTGACCCTTAAGGAAT
>JBLMXH010000240.1:0-3442 GCA_050257685.1 Nitrospirota bacterium | reverse complement strand
ATAGACAAGTAACTCCCGAAAGCTTCCGGCGTGCCTTAATTCATTCATCTCTCACCCTCCCTGCCGTTCACTGTTTACTGTTCACTCTTGAGTGTCTACTGATTACTGATTACTGATCACTGATTACTGATTAACTGATCACCGTTCGCTGACGACCGTCTCCCTCCCCTCCACCGGCACCGTAAAGCAGAACGTCGCGCCGCGATCGGGGTTGTTCTCTGCCCAGAGACGGCCGCCGTGGGCCTCGATGATCGAGCGACAAATAGCCAACCCCATGCCCAAACCGTCCTGTCGGGTGGTGTAAAAGGGCTGAAAAATCGTGTCGAGCATGTCGTCGCTTAGACCCGTCCCGCGATCGCGCACCGTCACTTTGAGCATGCGCTCGCCCCCGCGCTCCATGCCCACAACGATCTCACGATCGCGCGCCGGACAATCCTTCACGGCATCGAACGCGTTGACGAGCAAATTAAGAATCACCTGCTGCAACTGCACTCGGTCGCCGCGTACCGGCGGCAGGCCGGAATCGCACTTCGCTGAAATTTGCACATTCTGTAGAACCGCGTCGCTGCGGACGAGCACCATGACGTCGTCGATGACACTGCGCAGATCAACCGCAACAAATTCGATTTCCTCTTTTTTCACCAGCGCCCGCATCCGGCGTATCACTTCGGTTGCCCGACTGTTATCCTCGACGATCTCTTTAAGAATCTCACGGACCTCCTCCAGATCCGGCGGCTTGGCCCCCATAAAACGCAGCGCGGCCTGGGCGTTACTGAGGATAGCGGTAAGCGGCTGGTTCAACTCATGCGCCAATGACGCCGCCAGTTCGCCCATGATCGAGACGCGCGTCACATGAGCGAGTTCGGCGCGCTGTCGCCGTAGCTCCAACTCGCTTTCTTTGCGCTGCGTGATGTCGGTGGAAGTACCCAAAACTTGATTGGCTGAGCCATCCTTTTCAACAATCGGGCGCTTCACGGTTTGAAGCCAGCGCACCTTCCCGCCCGCGTCCGTTACCCGTTCTTCCGCAATGAAGCGCTCCTGCAGCGTATTCATTACTTCCAAGTCCACACGGCGAAAAAACTCGACCTCTTCAAGATTCGAATTGAAATCCCTATCGGTCTTGCCGATGAGATTCTCCACCGCAGTGCCATACGCCTCCGCCGTCGCTCGATTCGCGAGGGTGAAACGCCCCGCACGATCTTTGGCAAAAATAAAGTCAGGAACAATGTCGATGACTTGCCGGAGAAAGGCCCGCTCCTTCTCCAGCGCCTCCTGGCTAAGTTTGTGCTCGGTGATGTCCACACACGAGCCGATGTAACCAACGAAGTGTCTCTGAGCATTGTAGCGCGGCACGCCGTTGTCCGAAATCCAGCGGTATTCACCATCGTGCCGTCGCAAGCGATATTCCATCGTAAATTCTCGACAGGCATCAAAGGCGTTACTATAAATTTCGAGACAGCGATCAAGATCCTTTTTGTGCACACCCTCTGCCCACCCGTTGCCGATCTCCTGCTCCAAGGTGCGACCGGTAAAGTCGAGCCAGCCCTTGTTGAAGAAAGTGCATAGCTTGTCAGTGCCTGACATCCAGATCATGACCGGCGCCGTATTGGCCAAGGTGCGGAAACGCTGCTCGCTCTCGCGGAGTTTCTCTTCTGCAAGCTTACGATCGGTGATGTCCAACACAACGCCGAGCCTACGCGTATCGCGATTGCTGTGCTCGGCGATGGTCCGGCCTTTCGCCAACACCCATCGTTCCGCGCCCTTGGGAAGAACAGTGCGAAATTCTCCCTGAAATAACCCCCCTGCCGTTTGCGCCTGCTGAACTTCGGATTGCATGCGCGCTCGGTCATCGGGATGTACGCGGCCAGCCACGTCCTCGAACTGCAGCACGTCATTGGCGCCGAAACCGAACAGAGAACGCATAGGCGCGTTGGCCCAGATATCGCCTGTTTTCAAATCACGCGACCACATGCCCAACTCGCCGGCTTCGGCGGCGAGCTCCATCAATTGCTGGCTTTTCCGCAGCTCCGCTTCGATCCAGCGCCGGCGCCGGCGCTGGAAAAGCAAATCGACGATCATGGCGCTCTGCATGATGACGATGATAAGCGCGCCGATAACATACCATTGGTATTGCTCCCACAAAGGAAGCGGACGAAATCGCACGATACTGTTAGGGGGAAGACGGCTTTCGCTAATACCCCAGCGCTGCAAGGCGCGCCAGTCGAACATTGGCACGGTGTCGGTACGGATTTCGAACGGCAACGACGCCGGCGGAGTGCCGGTTAGAATGAGACGCGCCAGTTCGCCCGCCCGTTTTGCGAAGGCCTCGATACTCGCCACCGACCCACCCACGGCGCCGGTGCCTAGATTAGCATCCGACATGACATAGACAGGCACATTAGCAGACTGAGCGATCAACTGTGCCACCCGACTGGAAACAAGAGCCTGACCTGCCGCGTCCTGAAACATCCTGGCGAACAGAATCGCGGTTTTCGGTGGCAGTGACGCAACTGCCTGATGCAAATCAGCCATACGAAGGTTGTCCCAGAAATCGATTTGGATCCGTCCCTGGAATGACCGTGCGACCTCTTTAATTCGTTGGAGCACGTGACGATCGACTTCCGCCGTGCCGCCGATAACGACAACACGACGCGTTTCGGGTTGCAGACGGAGGATTAATTCCAGTGTGGCGCGCGGATCGACACGCTGCGCTATCCCAGCGATACGGTTGCCAAATTGATCGCTTCGAAATTCTTCTTCCGTCAAGCCCGCAACAATGATGGGTGTCTTCGGAAACAGTTGCGGCAGCAGCTTTCCGGAGATTCCCAAGTTTCCTACGTAAACTAGGATCACGAGGTCGGGAGGGTATTCGGCGTATTTCGCTGTTAAATACTCACCGATAATTTGCTGAGAACGTTCGGCCGGGAACTGAACGATATCGAGATTTTCAGCGTAGGTTTCAATCCGCGCCGGCGTGATTTTCCCCAAGGCTTGGAGCAACTGCTGATCGACAAGTATGAACCCCGGCGAAAATCGGCTTCCCGTGGAAATGATTAACACGCGTTTGGCGCGGCCCTCTTGGGCTTCCACCGCAAACGCTGCGGTACTAAGGAAAAAGATCAGGGCAAATGCAGACCACCACACCCGACTTTTAGGCAGCGGGCATTTGTCGGTCGAAGAACTGTTTCCGTACGGTCCGTTCACGGCCTGCATTCTAGAAGCAAGCGGCGCGAGAAATCAAGGAACCCGTCCACGATGGATAACGGTGAGGCGTGAAAGAAAAGTGGCCCTTCGACAAGAGATAAGAAGGCGGCCCTTGCTGACCCTGGCTGGAATTTTGAGAAGCCGACTATACGATGTTCACTAACCAGCATGCAGCGGCATCTGAATTTTCGAAGAGCGCGACTTTAAGCCCTTGTGTCGCCAGACTTACGCTGATTGA
>JBLMXH010000239.1:0-3160 GCA_050257685.1 Nitrospirota bacterium | reverse complement strand
CTTAGCAATCGATCCGCCGCCGGCGCCAATACTCGAAATATCGACCATCTTAATGGCAACCCGCTGATCGCTTTCCCAATGTTCGGTCGTAGTGAGGATCTCACCTTTGTTGATCAAACAGACGTCGAAGCTGGTGCCGCCCATGTCGACCGACAACAAATTGTCGTCGCCGAGATGGCGGCCGAGATAGACCGCAGCGGATGGGGCAGCAGCCGGCCCGGAATGCAGTAGGAAGACTGGGCGGCGCACGCATTCCGGCACGTTTTGCACCAGGCCATTGGCGAGCATCATCAGAAGGGTGCCACTAAATCCGGATTCTTCGAGCACGAGTTCGAGTGAGTTCAGATAGCGGCCCACTGCGGGACCGACATATGCGCCGACTGCGGTCGTGTTGAAGCGCTCAAATTCGCGCCACACTGGCAGCGTCTCGTGCGAGGTGGTGACGAAGATTTCCGGCGCTATCTCGCGGCAAATCTCGGCAGCGCGACGCTCGTTGGTCGTATTGGCATAGGAATGTAGGAAGCATACGGCGATCGATTCAACGCCTTGCGCCTTCAATTGGCGCACTGCATCGGCAGTCTCCTGCTCGTTGAGCGGGGTCTGCACCTCGCCGTTATAGAGCGTGCGTTCCTCGATGCCAAGGCGCTCCGAACGCGGGATCAGCGGGCGCGCCGGCGGAATGAACAGATTATAGAGCGACACGTCCTGCGGTTTCATCGCGCGCCGCAGCTCGATGATGTCGCGAAAATTCTTTGTAGTCAGCATGCCAGCCTTGGCGCCCCGCCCGGTCAGCAGAATGTTAGTGGCGAGCGTGGTCCCGTGTACAAGAACTTCGATTTGCCCGATGAACTCGTTGACGCTGACGCCGTAATGGCGCGCCGCCTTTTTCATGGCGTCCATGAAGCCTTTGGAGGGATCACTCGGGGTAGTCGAAGACTTGAACTTCTGCAGCAGCCCAGTCTCATCCATCACTAGGCAGTCTGTGAAGGTGCCGCCCACATCGACGCAGACACGTTTGGTTTTTCCCGACATTGGAAGTACTTCCTCAGTTCCACCGCGGCCACGTTCCAAGCGGCGAGCGAAATAAGCCAGTCACGGGCTAAAAAATTATATTATTCGTTCGCAATCGAACCGTAAAGTTGCCACTCTGATTTTTGGCGTCGCCGGACGTCGCCTCTCTTGGAAGGCGCTGATGCTGTTGTCCGTTCCGAATATTAGATCCGGTTCTCTAAGTTCCCTGTTCTTGCGCTACAATTCCCTGTTCCTTCGAAATAACTCCCTGTTCTTTTGTTTAGGGAATTTCGTTGCAAGCCTTTGAGTTTGCTCAATTGTTTGCGCTCAGAATCGCATCCAATGGGAACATTTTGCGAAATTTCCTGAAAATTTCCCCGTTATGAGGCGCGCGACGACGCCTACTGGCTATGTTGTGTGGACGTAGCGAACGCGGGGAACGCGCCCGTTTTCACCAAGACGGCGATCCCGCTGCCCTATTGCGGGGTGGATGCGGCGCCCAAGGGAATACCGAGCCGCCTGCGTAGTGGTCTGCATTGAGGAGCTTGTGAACTCCGTCTTTGAATTGGTTCGATTTGGATCTATGGACCTGGGAGTACCAAAAGCCTGATCCGAGGATAAATCAGATTTAGTCTGCAAAATTCCCTGTAAATTTCCCTGTAAACGACCTAATTATGACCGGGCCTAACGGAATTCTTTGCGCCGAGCGAGCGCATAAAAGTCGCCATGCCGTAGTAGCAGACCATAAGAGAACCAAGCTCCATGATCTGGGCTTCGCTCCAATATTTCTTCATCTCATCGTAAAACGTCTTGTCGATTTGATTGGCGTCGAGATACATCATGTCAGCAAAGCGTAGCGCGATCTTCTCTGCTTCGCTGAAACCTTTGCTGTCGTCCTCGTATGCGAAGCAGCCTTCATCGATGCGTTGTTCCGTCAACCCCATCGCTTGCGCTTTCCTGGAACGCAGTCCGGCGAAATACTCGTCGTTGGCAAACCGCGCCAGCAACACGCGCACGATCTCTTTTAGCCGGTGGTCGATATTGCCCTGCGTGAAGCTCATAAGCATGGCCCGCATAATGGGTACCGCTTGATCGGGCGCGCGCGCCAAGATGCGCGGGAACAGATCGTCAGGTACGCCGAGCGCCTCGCCTTGTGCCATCAGTTCGCGAAGTTCTGGGTCGCTGATGGCCTCGCGTGGCAGCGGCGCGATCCTGGTCATGGCGAGGCTCCCGCTTTCAGGGATACCGGCTTGCCACCGTAGAGCTTTTCCGATTCCGCTTGCGTCAATAGCCGTCCGTCCGGTGAGAACAGCGGGTAGAACTTCAATGTGCCGAAAAAGGTGTGGAAGCCGAGATTGATGCCAATGAAGACGCCGAGCTCCACAATTTCGTCGTCGCTCCAGTGCCTGCGCAGCTCACTAAAGAACGCGTCGTCGATCGCATCCGGATTGCTCGACATCAGTTCGCTATAGCGCAATGCGATCTTCTCGGCCGGCGTAAAACGTTCGCTGCCGGCATAGTGCTCTACGCCTTCGTCAAGTAGTTCTTCCGACAGTCCCAGTCGCTTCGCCGAAGCAGATCGGACATTTCCTCAATAACTACAGGAAGCCGCGCGCGAAAGCTGCACGCGTATCACTTCTTTCAGTTTGTGCGGTATGCGGCCTTTATTAAAGCAGGCATTCCACGCCAAGTACATCGCTTCGCACAGGTCAATGTTGTGGCCCATCATGGCGTGGAAACCGGGATCAGGCGCGCGAAGCTCGAGACACCTGTCGATCAGTGGCTTTAGCTTGGTCTTACGCAGCTCCTCAATGTCTAGCATCGTAATGTTAGGCATGGCGCGGCTCCCGATGAAACGCATGCAATGGTGACTGGTGTTGCGGTAAATAGCAAGCGCACGCGTTACGGTCTCAGATTTGCCACAACATGCTTCGAACGATCGCGTTTACGTAACGAAATGATTGGATCAAAAAAAGGGAGATTAATCTTAGGCGGGCAGGTATTTTTACCTCCCGGTCGATGCGAGTTTCGCCCGGATATAGCCAACCGCGCCGTCAAGCGTGACAAGCTTCGGATAATCGATCTCCGGGATGTCGATGCCGAGCCGATGGTGAATGGCAGTAATGAAATTCAGAAAATCCATCGAATC
>JBLMXH010000238.1:0-4578 GCA_050257685.1 Nitrospirota bacterium | reverse complement strand
TAATCCTGAGACCATTGGTCGCGCCGCAAGCCACGGCTGTATTCGTCTGGCCAACTGGGACGCCGCGCGGGTGAAGGATCTGGTGAGCGTCGGGAATACGGTAATCATCTTCTGACTGTAGCCACCGCCCTGTGGGCGGTTTTTACCGATCGTCTAACGGCGCACAGCGCCGTGGTTGCAGTTTCCTGAAAATTTTTCGCGCGGAATCACATGTTTTGCCGTCTAGGCTTTAGATCGACAAATAATGGATGCCAGCGAACGCGAACAATACAGGGCGGCCATTCACGGCGATCGAGAGGCATTTGAAATGATTATCCGCACCAATAGCCGGGCGCTGTTCGCCATCGCTTACGGCATCCTGCAGAACCGCGAGGAAGCTGAAGATGTGGTGCAGGACTCGCTGGTCAAAGCCTGGAAGACCCGCTGGCGCGTGCGGGAACCAGAGAAATTTCCCGCCTGGCTGGCAATAATCGCGCGATACAGGGCACACGACGTTTTACGAAAACGTCGACCCGTTCCCTTCCTAAACGAAAGAATCGAAACAGGCGAAAACGAACCGACCGACACAACTGCTGTCGATCAAAAATTGCATTCCGCGCTCGCGACACTGCCAGATCTTCATCGTGCAGCGCTGACGCTGCGTTATTTCGACGAGATGGATTATCGCACGATCGAAGGCACGCTTGGCCTGACGAATGGCGCGCTACGCGGAATTCTCGGGCGCGCCCTGGCTTCCATGCGGAAACAACTTCGTCCCGCGCTCGCTTCAACGGACTAAACGTATGGCAACCGTTCACGACGAAATCGATAACTGGCTCGCCGCCGATCTTCACGGCGAGCTTTCGTCGGACGAACGCAGCGCTCTTCACGCACACCTCGTTGACTGCGCCGAATGCAGAAAGACTCATCAGGAGACCAGACTCATGAATAAGATATTGGAAGAAAATCTCGCTTCCCGTCGAGCCGACTCGGCTTTTGAGCAACGCATGCTGGCAGGTTTTCGCAATCGGATCCCATTGCGATGCGGAAGCGTTGGAAACCTGGTTATGGATTTAATGCGTTTGCGCGCTGCGCAGATCACCGCTGTTGCTGCAGTGTTGCTCGGACTTGTACAACTCGGCCGCTTGATGACCTTGGAAACCGCAAGTGCGCCGCATGCTCGTGGTGAGTACGCGAACAAATCGTTGTTCCTCGGAGTGCCGGAGCCGGCCCAGGCAGCCGCAGGCGGCCTGGCCGCATCGGACGAGCTGGTGGCGGGAAAACCAAAAGACCTGGCACTTCCAGCGCCGCCGCCAGCCACCGAAACGAGAAAAACAATGCTGCGAAACTCCACAAATCTTCCTGCAACGGTTGCGCCCGCCGAACCGGCAGAAGCGGACGCCGGCAAGGTGCAAGCGTTATCGATACCAGCAAGCGGTGCCATTGGAGAGGAAGCCGCAGCAAGCTCAGCAGAAACGCCCGCTCCGGAGCTGGCGAACCGCAAACTGATTCGCAACGCCACCGTCGAGCTGGAGGTCATCAGCTTTGACGATGCGGTCCAGAAAATCACCGCGTTTGCGAAGGCGGACCGTGGTTACGTGGCGACAACCGAATCGCAAAAACAAGCGAACGGAAAATTGCGCGGCGAAGTTGTAGTGAAGGTCCTTCCGGAAAATCTGGACGGGTTTCTGCAAAAGGTTCGCGGGCTTGGTGAATTGAAAAACCAGACGCTCGGCACCGAGGATGTTACCAAAGCCTATTTCGACACGGACGCGCGCCTAAAGAACGCCCGGGTCATGGAGCAGCGCCTGATCGACATGCTCAAAACGAAGACTGGCAAGGTCTCGGATTTGCTCCAGGTGGAAAAGGAACTGGCCCGGGTACGCGAGGAGATCGAAAAGATGCAAGGCGAGTTGAAGTACTGGGATGCGCAGGTGCAATTCGCTACAGTAACAATTTCGCTTGCAGAGAAAGACATGGAGGAACCGGCTGCGTTTCTGCTCAAGGAACGCGCCCAACTCGCCCTTTACGCACCTGACGTGGAGAAAACCTACAATGAAATCAAAGCGCTCGCGTCACCGAAAGTTCAGATCACAAATGCGCAACTCAATCGCGATTATTCAGGACGTATTTCCGCGACCTTGAGCATGTTGATCGCGCCTGAGGAAAGCGAAGGAGTAATCAACCGGGTGAAAAGGCTTGGGCGCGTCGAAAACTTTCAAACGCAAACCGAACGCATCGCCCAGGGCGGCAGTCCCACCGCAGGGTCACAAAATGCGACAACCAAACGTAACAAGGTGGAACTCAATCTCACCATCTCGCGCGAGGAACAGGAACAGGCTTTTCAGCAAACAAGCCTCCGGATTCGTACATCGTCGGTGAACGAAAAAGCAAAGGAGCTTAGAACTTTGACTGAAAAGCAAGGCGGACGAATTCGGAGCTCCACCTACAACAGCGATTCAGACGGGCGCGAACGAGCAGACGTTTTTCTGCGGGTGCCGATGAAGAATTATCCAGCGCTGATGCAATCGCTCGGATCGTTAGGGAAACTTGAGAATGTTACTGTACAACGCCAGGATCGCACCGGCACACAAGGCGACGAAGCCAACGCGCCGGCTGACATCTCAATTCAAGTCTATAGCCAGGGCAACATTGTTTCCGATCAGAGCGGTCTCCTCGCCACATTGCGACGCACTCTCGGGCAAAGCGTTGGCGCCATTATGTGGAGTCTCCGCATGATCGGTGTGGCAATCGCATTTCTCGCGCCGTGGGTGATTATGATCGTTGTAATCATTTGGATTACCAGGCGCATTCGCCGCGCACGGCGCTGATATTGCGGGTGGCCGAATCATTCTTGCCCGTTGGCGGAACGAATCATAAGTTATGTTCGCCCAACGGAAGATACTTTGATGAGATCTGAAAACGGAATCAGCTATAACAACGCGGCAGTCGCCAGTTGCCCGAAACATTTGCTCCAATTCGCAGTCGATCAGCGTTACGACGATTACACTCCGGTCGATCACGCGGTTTGGCGGTTCATCATGCGCCAGAACATTTTCTTCCTAAAGGAGTACGCACACAAAGTTTATTTCCAGGGCCTCCTGAACACCGGCATCTCGTTTGAGCGGATCCCGCGCATTCAAGAGATGAACGACATCCTCGGAAAGATCGGCTGGGGCGCCGTGGCGGTGGACGGATTCATTCCGCCGGCCGCGTTCATGGAATTTCAAGCTTACAAAGTGCTGGTGATCGCATGCGACATGCGGCAAATCCAGCATATCGAGTACACCCCGGCGCCAGACATCGTTCACGAAGCCGCCGGTCACGCGCCGATTATTGTTGATCGCGAATACTCAGAATATCTGCAACGGTTTGGAGAAGTCGGCGCGAAAGCGATGTCGTCGAAAAGAGATTTCGAGTTGTACCAGGCAATCCGCCATTTATCGATTCTCAAAGAACGTCCGAACGCCGACCCGAAAGAAGTCGAGGAAGCAACCAAACTGGTCGAACACGGCCAAAAGAATCTTGGCGAGCCGTCCGAGATGGCACTGTTATCGCGTCTGCATTGGTGGACCGTGGAGTACGGATTGATTGGCACACTCGAGAGCCCAAAAATTTATGGTGCCGGGCTCCTTTCATCGATTGGTGAGTCAGTTTCGTGCCTCGAGCCGACGGTAAAAAAGATCCCCTACTCCATCGACGCTCAAACGTACGCATTCGATATCACAACCAAGCAGCCGCAACTTTTCGTGTGCCGCGACTTTCAACATCTGAAAGAAGTGCTGGAAGAGTTCGCGAACACCATGGCATTTAAGGTTGGCGGACTCGAAGGCATCAACAAAGCCATCGAATGCCGGAACGTGGTCACATGCGAGTATTCGTCCGGCCTGCAAGTCAGCGGGGTTTTCACCGAAGTGATCACGGGCGAAAATAATTCGCCAATTTATCTCCGAACGACTGGCAAGAGTGCGCTCGCATTCCGCAACAGGGAACTGGAAGGTCACGGCGTCGATTATCACAAGGACGGATTCGGCTCGCCGGTTGGAAAATGGAGTCAAACGCCTGCGTCTCCGGAGTCCCTTACCAATGATCAGTTGCACGCGCTGGGAATCGTGGAGGGCCGGAAAGCAAAAATCGAATTTGTCAGCGGCACCGTAGTTTCAGGGAAAGTCGAAAAAATCCTGAGGCGCGACGGGAAGGTGGTGCTGATCACATTCTCCAATTGTAGCGCGAAATACGGTGATCGGATTTTGTTCGATCCGCAGTGGGGCATTTACGACATGGCTGTCGGCGAGCGAATCAGCTCGGTCTTCAACGGCGCAGCGGACAAGGACGCGTACAACCAGGTGGCGCTCGTGCCAAAGGAACGCACCATTAAGATTCCATCCGATGCAAAACGACGGCGGCTTGAAAATCTTTACGAACAGGTGCGCAAAATTCGGGAGAGCAAAGCCGGTTATGAGCGCCTGGGCGAAATCTGGGAAACGCAGCAGGCTGAACATCCGGAAGACTGGCTCTTATCGATGGAGATTTTCGAGATCCTGGACATGACGGAGCAACAACCGGAATTGAAAGGCCGAGTCGAGAAGTTCCTGAACG
>JBLMXH010000237.1:0-4061 GCA_050257685.1 Nitrospirota bacterium | reverse complement strand
ACATCGAGGAAGTCATAGAGGGGAGTACTATCGGCGAAGTGCTTGCGATGACGCAGTGGAGCAAACTCGAGCTGACCCGTTTGCTGAAAGCGCAGGTGGACGAGGCGATTAAGACCGACCGTCTCAAGCCTAACGACGCCATGAGGTTGCTCGATGACTACGAACGTTTCCTGCAGGAATATACCTACCTTAGTTTCAACGGCACGAAAGCGCCCCCTCAACCAGGCAGTTGGCTGCCGCTTAGTTGATTCCCTTCATTCCTCTGGTCTGATATCATTCCAAGTGACGTCGCACGCGACATAGTCAATCACCGGAATGAGCACGATCTCCCTAAAGAATCTGGTTCGGCACTCTCTCGCTCTGATTCTGCTCTGGCCGCTCATTGCGCAGGCAAAGATAAACGCCGTTACTACCCTTCCAGATCTTGGCGAGCTCGCCCGCGAAATCGGCAAAGACAAGATCGACATGGTGGTGCTTGGTAAACCGAAGGACGACCCGCATTTTGCAAGTCCGCAACCGGATTTCGTTACTGCATTACACAATGCGGACGTTTTGATTGACGTCGGTGCGGGACTTGAACAGGGCTGGCTCCCGCGGCTCTTGCAAAAGGCAAACAATCCAAAGCTTGACGTCGGCAAGCCGGGACGCGTGCAGGCCTCGCAGGGAGTTCGTCTCATGAATATCCCAACGAATCTGGCGCACGGCTCCAGTGAGACGCATCCCGACGGTAATCCGCATTTCTTGGTCGATCCACTCATAGCGAAGACAGTCGCGCAACGCATCGCGAAATCGTTGATGGCAATCGACCCACCCAACGCAGCCTTCTACGATGCGAACTACAAAAAGTTCGAAGCTACGATCAATACAAAGCTGCAATGGTGGCGCGGCGCTCTGCAGCTATTTCAAGATCAACATTTAGCGGCTTATCATGATTCATGGCCATATTTCGCGCACCGTTTCGGTCTGAAGATCGATACCTTTCTCGAACCGAACCCCGGAACTCCTCCATCGGCGTCACACTTGACCGAAGTCATCCAAAAAATGAAACGGAATCACGTTAAATTGATTATCGTAGAACCGTACCAGGATCGCCGAATTGTCGAGAAAGTCGCGCACGCGAGCGAGGCGAAAATAGTTGAGCTTTCACCAATTCCCGGCGCCATACCGGGAACGGAGAGCTACGTGAATTTGATTAATCAACTCGTTAAACAGCTCGCTGATGCTTTGAAGTAATGAGCCTTTTGGAGAGGTGACGGGATTACGCTTAGTGGACAGTGATCGTTCGTTCCACTTCTGCAGTCCGTTGCATCTCTGAAATGACGGATAGCAAGCGGTCGCGCTGTTCGTTGGAAAGCGGACTTGCTTTCACCCACGTATCAGCTCCGGTTGGATCGGTCGCCGCCCAATTGCGAATGAAGTTTTCGATTACATCGTTTCGCATTTCCTCTTTTCCGATCGACAGGGCGAGTGAAAGCGAATCGATCGGCGTTGCCTCATTGCGGTTCACAGCGGCGGCAAGTGCTTCGTCTCGGGCGTCGCCGGTTAGTGTGGCGATCCAACGCGAAGCATCAGTCCAATTGTTATCGACCCAACGCGCCGCAATCCTGCCCGCGAGATTTGTTTGTTCGTTTACAGGAAGCGTGGCGAGCCAGTTCGCTGCAGACGAAGGGTCTTTCGCTGACCACAAAGACGCCATTCTTGATTCGGCTTCGTTACGCGCAGATCCCTGTGGCAACTGATTGATCCAGTCTCTCGCGTCTTCAACATTGAGGTTAAACATCGCGGTAACGACCGAGGACGCACTCTGCTCAGCAGAAGGGCTATCGAGATGCTGCGCAACGTAAGCCGATGCAGAATTAATATCTTTGCGGCACCACCCCCTGATAACGTAGTCGTACAGTTCAGGGTAATAGCCAGAATTCTTTCCGTCCTGCCTGGCAGCCCATTCGAGAGCTGCAGATGGATCGAGTGTTGCCCAGTTGTACGCGATATCCGATCTCGCTCGGTAAGCCAGCTCGTAGGCCCGATCTTTTTTGGTATCGGCCATTTGATCGATGAATCTCGATGCTGCCGCGGGATCGAGCTGAGACCAATTGGAGACGAGCGTTCCCATGAATTCGTCTTTCGACCCGCTATCAAGATCGTTATCTGGATAATCCGAAAGAAAACCGATCAGTTCCTCAGCGGCTGAAGGCGATACGGAATTGACAACGGTTCGCGCTGCTAATCTTCGCATTGCTATATCGTTAACTCGAAATGCTCCTGCCAGCGCCGCTTTGGGGTCGAGCTGCGCCCAAGCCTGAAAAAAGATTCCCATTCCGCCGAATGTGCGCGCATCGGTTGGCGCATCGTTGAATTTGCGCGCCATTTCCGCTAATTGCTCGGGAGTCGCGCGGATCATGACGTCAGTAAGTGCCGCGGCAGGGACTGCGCCCAAATCGTCGACCCGCGCATTGGCGAGATCGTCCGCCGACTCGATGCGAACTTGGCCGGTCGGCGCCGCCTCCTCATTGCTTGTTGAGTTCGATTGAAAGCTTGCTGACCTTGATTGGGATGCAGTTTGCAGACGTTTCCTGCGCGCCCTATCGGTCCGTGGTCGCGCGAGGTCAAAAATTACTGCGCTAACAGTTACGAACGCGATGATCGCGTTAATGATCGTCAGGATTCGCCAATTCATTCGAGCACTGAGAATTAACATAAACTGGCGAAGTGAAACAATAGAGTGATAATCACAGCACCGTGACTGCTCCGGATTCTCTCGATCGATGACCCGCTCGCCGAAGTACACGAACCTTTTGGCTCCACTGACGACAACAACCGGCGTGTTCTTGCGTGTGATTGCAATAGTTACCTTTGCAATTGCATTGCCCTGTCGCGCACAAGACGCAATCAGCGGCCGGTGGGAGGGCACGGCACAGATCCCGGACGACGAGATAAGTTTGGTTGTTGATCTTGCGCAGGCGAACGGAGCGTGGGCGGGGTCGATTATCATTCCCGGTCTGGGCGTCAAGGGTGCGCCGCTTACGGACATCAAAGTGAAACCATCTGACGTAAGTTTCGCGGTAAAAGGTGTGCTCGGAATCCAGTTAAAATTGCGGCTCGATGCCGGCGGCAAAATGTCGGGCGACTTTCAGCAGGCAGGAAATCGCGCCGCAACGATTTTGCAGAGAACAGGACCGCCACAGGTCGAACCCCCGCCGCGAAGCACAGTGGTAGAGAAGGAACTCGAAGGCGAATGGAAAGGCGATTACGATATGCTTGGCTACACCCGACATGTGTCGATCAAATTCACTAATCGCGGAAAAGAGGGCGCGACCGCCGAGTTTGTGATCATTGGGCGAAAGCACAATAATTTCCCTGTCGACCTGGTGACGCAGGAAGGCGATCTGGTTACCGTCGATTCGCACGACATCGGCTTCAGCTATGAGGGACGGATGCAGAATGGAAAACTCACTGGAGTGATCCGGCAAGGCGCGATTGAGACGCCACTGGTATTGGAGCGGGCGAAACCGTAATGAACAACCCACGAATTGCGGTCTTTCTCGCTGTCTTTTGTGTGTCCCCGGCGATCGATGCGCAATCGATGTTTCGAGGGAACCCGATGCACACCGGTACATATGCTGGTCCTGCTCCGAGACAATTTCATCGAGTGAAATGGAAATTTCCCACCGGCGAACGCGTGATCTCATCGCCGGTGTTCAAGGACAATGTGATCTATTTCGGAAGTGACGACGGAAATGTTTACGCAGTCGACGCGGTGACCGGTCATCAAATTTGGAAGCACGTGACAAATGGGCCGGTGCCGTCGACGCCGGCGATCGCCGACGGCACAGTCTACATCGGGAGTTACGACGGCAGGCTTTACGCGCTCAACGCGCGGACCGGGGCGGCAAAATGGAAGTTTGCGACGGACGGAGAGCGCCGGTTCGAAGCGAAAGGACTCCATGGACTCCAACCGAGAACCCAAACCATTGCCGATCCATTTGATATTTTTCTCTCAAGCCCGGTCGTCGCGAATGGCGCAGTCTATTTCGGGAGCGGCGACGGAAATGTTTATGCCG
>JBLMXH010000236.1:0-3115 GCA_050257685.1 Nitrospirota bacterium | reverse complement strand
GGGTGTACGGGTTAACGTCGGCTGCGGGAAGAATCCGATCGAAGGGTGGATCAATCTCGATGTTGTCTCGCACCCCGGAGTGTACTTTTGGGATTGCCGAAGCGGCCTGCCCTTTTCCGATGGCGCTGTGGCAGTGATCTACTCAGAGCATTTTTTCGAGCATCTCGATCTGGAAACCGAAGCGCGCCCATTCCTTCGTGAATGCCTGCGTTGTCTGGAGAGTGAAGGCGTTCTGCGTCTGGTAGTACCGGACGCTGGCACTTACTTGAGAGCTTACAGCGGACCCTGGGACGCGCTCGCTGAGATGCGACCACTCGCTCGCGCAGCGGACGGATGGCGCGACCAACGACTGGGTTGGATCTATCAAACGAAGATGCAGTTCATGAACGCAATTTTCAGGCAGCGAGCCGAACATAAATACGCTTACGACGCCGAAACTTTGGTTTTGATTATCCGCCAAGCCGGATTCGCTGACGTGATCGTTCAGCAGTTTGAAATATCGATAGATCCGAAAATGGCGCCGGACAGCAGCGACAGAAGAACGGAGAGTTTGTACGTCGAAGGGATTAAGAAATAGGGCGCAACACCCCTAATGGCACGTATTTCGGATCTCCTTCAATGACCGTCAGTGTGCTGTGCCTCCGCTTCCGCATAGAGCTTTTTAACTCTTTCAGCTCCGGTGTTGTGATACCAGGCGTTGAAGAGCAATATGTCGCCGTGCCGGACGGCATCTAAGAGCGCGGCGTGATCCTCAGGTTGATCGCCATCTGCCGCCATCAGCACACTGAACGCTTTTGGGTACACCAACCGCGCGCCGACCGGCGTCGAAGTTATCTTGTGATGCACATAGGAATTAAGAGGCGCGGAGTACGCGAAGTAACGCATCGATTCGTTTTCAGGGATCAACAAGACGTCCGGATAAGATTGCGCGACCGTCTTAAAAACGTCCGGATAAAACGAGCGACCGGCGGTTGCCGTTGAATCCACATAGAAAAGTGTGCAACTCCAGCGGCGCTTCGCGTATCCGATCTTATCACGAAGAATCCGGACGGCTTGCTCGTCGTTGGAGGCCTGATGCACGGGCTTGCCATCGATCATCGCAACGTCCTCGGGTCGAATGCAGATGCCCACTTTTAGTCCGGCGGCGCGGAACTTCTCGAAGTATTCGTCAATCGCACTTTTGCCGCCGTCGACGGTAAACTCCATTTCCGGCGCGAACTTCGGAACAAGGCGTGGATCGCCGTAATAACATGCACCGGGAAACTCTTCGCCTTCGGGGTCCCAGGTGATCATTCCCTGGGCACCGCTATCTTTTAAGACCTGAATGGCGTTATCGGCCACCTTCATAAGCGCGGTGCGAAAAGCTGCTTTCCCCTCATCGTTGGTCACATCGATCTCACCCGAGTTCATGGTCCAGCGACGCGGATTGGTCGCTACGTTGATTTGCGGACCGGCCAGAAAGATAGCGCCGATGGGGCGATGATTTTTCCAGTCCACACTGAACGGATATTTCTTCGCGTACCGTTGGAGGACGTCGCCCGAAAGATCCTGAACCCGCGCACCTTCCGGACCGAAGCGCAGCGAAATGTTGAACGTCTTGGTAACGCCCGGCGGAATGTCGCGGCATGTAGCTACCAGCGGATAACTGGTTCGGGCAGGGAAATTCGTCGAAGACGGCACATCCACAGCACAATCCACATCATCACTGCAAAAATTGAGCGTGCCGGTTCCGTAATCCAGCGTGATGATCGGCACGACGAATCGCGGATCAGCAACGGACGGAATCGAAAGCGGACCTTCCTGCAACCGCCAGTCGGGGCCTTTGAAACCGAATCCGAACATACCCGCTTCAAGCGTGCCCCCGCGTGGAATGCTCGGAAAATTCAGCTCCATTAAACGGAGCGACAATTCATCTACGCTCTGCGCGCCCGTGTTCGAAACTTCGATTCGCATCACGAGCTGATCGTCGCGTTTCGTGTAAGAGCAGAAGACACGCCCCCAGGGAAATGCCGATTCAATTGAGTTTGCCTCCTTCTTTGCCGTGGTCACCGGCGCTAAACTTTGAGGAAAAAGCCATTCGAACGCTTGACGAAGGCGAGATTTCCACGGCCGTAGTTCTCCGCGTTCCGCCAAGGTCACGAGCGGTTGTCCGTTGAATGAGAGCGCGGTGAGCCCTCGTTCTCCCACAGCGAAATTCAATCCTCCTTTCTCGATTGGAGATTCACCGTTACGCAGAACCCCAATCGGCCCGCGTTGGGGAGAGTCTCCCAAACAGACGGACGCGAAAATGCCTAACGCAAATGAGAGAAAAGCGACGGCACCTTTCATTTCCCTTCTCGCCGCTCAGAGGTTCCTAATTTGTTGCGACGAGGTGGGAGGGCGTCTCCGAAGCGCGCGATGAGCCACGGTAGTTCAAATCCCTGAGCCAGACGCGGAAAGAAACTGCGAGGGTGAGCCGCCAATCGGAAAAACCAGCCGAGATACAATCGGTCCGCCCAGTCGGGAATCGCGACCTGATCACCCGTGATGAACCCCAGCGCGGCACCAATGCAGTGGATCGCCGGCCGATACGTCAAATTCTCGCGTAAATAATAACCGAGCTTTTCCTGTGCACCGCTACCGATGGCAATAATCACATTCGCCGGCCGATTTCGCGCCACAAGCTCCAGAAGATTTCGGTCTTCGATATCCAAGCCGTACCAGGGAGCGACATAACAATTTTCGGCGTCGAGTGGGAAATCTTCCCTGCGCGACCAGTCGACCAATTTTTGTCTTGCGCGTTCGCTGGAAAGGACCCAGCAAGTTTTTCCGGCACCCTCCTCCTTCAACTTGCGCACCAAATGTTTCAAATACCTGAGACCGGAGATGCGTTCAATCTTCTCGTGCCGCAACAAGCGCCAGAGCAAAACCATGAAACCACTGTCGGGAAGCGTGAGATCAGCCGCCATTACGGCGCAGCAATAGTTCTCGTCTTCACGCAAACGTGCAAAACAGGTTCCTGACGGAGCGACGAGAAATCCTCCCTGCTGAGACATCAATGCGCTCGCTTCATCGACATTGCCGTTGAAGAAACGAATGCCGAGAATTTGCACACTCGAGGCCATGAACGAACATC
>JBLMXH010000235.1:0-3190 GCA_050257685.1 Nitrospirota bacterium | reverse complement strand
CGAAGAGCTTCCGCGCAAATCCAAATCGCCGCGCGAGAGTTATCCCAACGTCGACGTGATTTATGACTCGGTGACGATGCCGGATGGCAAACGATTACGCAGCATCATCACCAAGCCTCGTGACGCGAAAGCGAAATTGCCGGTTATTTTCCTCGCTGGCTGGTTGAGTTGCGATTCGGTAGAAGCACCGGCCGATACGAAAGATACGACCGGATTAATTTTGCGTGGGCTCGCGCAAACGGCAGGTTTTTGCACGTTCAAAATTGACAAGCCGGGTTGTGGCGACAGCGAAGGCGACTGTTCGCAAACAGATTTCGAGACGGAGCTTGCGGGGTACCGGGCCGCGTTTCGAGCGATGAAGAGTTACAACTTCATCGATTCAGACCGTGTTTACATCTTTGGCAGTAGCAACGGCGGCGGATTCGCACCCTTAGTCCCGGAAACGCAATCAGAACAGGCGCAGGTGCGCGGGTACATCATCATGGGTGGCTGGGTTAAAACGTGGTTTGAGCACATGCTCGACATTGAGCGGCGGCGGTTTGCTCTGAGGAAAAAATCGTCGGGCGAAGTGACTGATCGGATAAAGGGCGCCACCACACTTTATTATGAGTGGCTAATCAATGGCCTGAGTGTTGCCGAGATCTTGAAAGACAAGTCGCAGCTTGCAGAACTATGGCCTGAGGGGAAAGACCAAACGCATCTTTACGGACGACCGCTGAAGTTTTACCAGGACTTGCAAACGCTCAATCTGGCGGCCGCCTGGTCGCGAGTGAAAGTGCCGGCCTTAATTCTACACGGACAATACGATTGGATCATGGGCCGTGAAGATTCTGAACTGATCGCGCAAATTGTGAACGCGAACGTTCCCCGCGCTGCGCATTTCATCGAGGTGCCAGAGATGGGGCACGGCGGCCAACATTACCTGAGCATGGCTGATGCGTTCGCGGGGAAGCAGGCGCCGTTTGACCCGAAGATGATTCGCACAATGACAGACTGGTTGGAACAACAACAAAGGAAACCCGCAGAATGAAAATCCAGGGAATCGGTTTCGTCGCAACGCCCGTAACTGACATCTCGCGAGCGCGAAAGTTTTATGAGGGTGTTCTTGGCTTGCAGGTCTCCGAGCAAATGATGGGCGGACAGTGGATCGAGTACACAGTCGGCGACGACACGCTCGCAATTGCGAACGTTGGCCATGAGTGGAAGCCGTCAGATCAAGGGACAGGTGCTGCGCTGGAGGTGGAGAATTTCGAGCAAGCGATTACCCAGCTCAGAAATGAAGGTGTACGATTTGCCGCTGAGCCGTTTGAAACGCCGTGTTGTCACATGGCGGTGGTGCGAGATCCCGACGGGAACAAACTCATCATTCACAAACTTAAACCCGAAAACGAAAAAGGAGTCTGCAAATGATCACAAATGAAGTGGCCTTTGTTGCCATTGCGGTTTCCGACAAGGAACGCGCGCGGAAATTCTATCAAGAGACGCTGGAGTTAAATCCTACACGCACACAGATGGATGGCGCCTGGGTGGAATACGATCTCGGCCCGACCACGATCGGAGTGGGTTCGCATCCAGCGTGGCAACCATCGCGCGACGGAACAACAGTCGCGTTTGAGGTAACAAATTTTGATGATGCTTACGGAAAGCTAAAAGAACGTGGCGTCAGCTTCGACATCGAAAAAACTGAGACGCCAGTTTGTTGGATGGCGCAATTTCGCGATCCTGACGGAAACAAGCTCGTAATTCACAAGAGAAAACCTTGAAATTCAAAGCACGAATACCGAAATCCGAAACAAATTCGAATGATCAAAATTCGAGTCACGCACGCGCGAGGCAGACCTTCGAACATTCCGGTTTCGGATGTGTTTCGAGCTTCGGAATTCGGATTTCGCATTCTCGCCTATGTCTGTTCTGATCGATAAAAACACGCGACTCGTGGTGCAGGGCATTACCGGCAGTGCCGGTGCTTTTCATACCCGGCAGTGTATGGAGTATGGCACGCATGTGGTTGCCGGCGTCACGCCTGGAAAAGGTGGACAAATGTTCGAAGGCAAAGTGCCGGTGTTTGATACTGTTTGGGAAGCACGACAAAAAACCGGATGCAACGCATCGATGGTGTTCGTGCCAGCGCCTGCCGCCGCGGATTCGATCCTCGAAGCAGTTGATGCCGAAGTCGAGTTGGTAGTTTGCATAACGGAAGGAATTCCCGTGATGGACATGATGCGGGTGAAAGCACTCATGCAGGGAAAGAAATCGCGCCTGATCGGGCCGAATTGTCCGGGCATCATTACACCCGGGCAGTGCAAGATTGGAATTATGCCCGGCTACATTCACAAGCCCGGCAACATTGGCGTGATCTCGCGTTCTGGAACTCTAACCTACGAAGCGGTATGGCAGTTAACATCGCGCGGCTATGGACAATCAACCTGCATCGGCATCGGTGGCGATCCTATTCATGGTTTATCACATCTCGACTGCGTGAAATTGTTCAATGACGATCCAGGTACGGATGCGATGATCTTGATTGGGGAAATCGGCGGGTCCGCGGAAGAAGAGGTTGCTGAATGGATCAAAGTGCATTGCAGAAAACCTGTGGCAGCATTCATCGCTGGAAAAACGGCCCCGCCGGGGCGACGGATGGGGCACGCAGGTGCAATCGTTTCCGGTGGAAAAGGAACCGCCGCCGGAAAAATTGAAGCGCTGCAGACTGCGGGGATCGCCATCGCGGAAACCCCGGCTAGAATTGCTGAGACGCTCATATCGAGGATAAAGGTTTCGGCGTAATCGCAATCGAAGTTCGCGATAACACCGCTCCCCGACTCCTGGGAATTCGCTGGATAACATCGAGGTAATTTCGGTGCCAAATCGCCCGATGCAGCTCATAAGGATTAACGAATTCACGAGTTGTAGCCGCGGGCGCTGACCGCGGCAGCGCAGATTTTCGCATCCATCAGCCGAAGGTCGCCGCCCTCGGCTACAGGCTGCTGCTTGTGAAAGCGGAGGCGAAACGTTAAACAAGGCGTCGTATGGACACACTCGCCCTTATCGCTATCACCTGGATCGGCAAAGAGTATCGGTTCCTTGGCTTGGACTGGAGTTACCTCGTTATCCTCGGCCTGATCGGGAACGCCACGTTTTCGATGCGATTCTTGGTGCAGTGGATCGCCTCAGAGCGACAGGGTGAAAGCGT
>JBLMXH010000234.1:0-2525 GCA_050257685.1 Nitrospirota bacterium | reverse complement strand
GCACGCCCTCGCGCTCGATTATCGCATCGCCTTCTTCTCGTTCGCCAAGGGTCATCTCATAATGCAGACCGGAACAACCGCCTTTGGCAACTTCTACTCGCAGACCTCTTCGCGGGTCTTCCGGTCGCTGCGAAAGTAGAGTTTGGAGCTGTCGGACAGCATTGTCGGTGACATTGATCATCGCTGGAAAAATACGGCTGCGGCGTATCCAAGTCAAAACCACCTTGTGCAGAGCGAAGCGGCTACAGTACTCGCTCTTTTTAAAGACTCATCGCGCTCTCTTGGAACGTTGCATTCGAGATCCATCCTCGATTTTTCTGTTTCCTTGCTCTAGCTCACACTTATATCCAGAAAGTTCGCGATGGCAGAATGCCATCGCCACCACGCTACAAGCGTGCACTCCCCAGATGTTTATTTCTGGAATTCATCGCGTGCGCTTTGCAGGGTTGTAATCGAGATCAGTCATTAATACTTGCTCATGCTCGTGCTCGTAATCGTCAGCGCGCCCGGCGGTCGCGCCCTACCACGGGATGACAATTGGCTTGTTTGATGTTCAAACTGGAGAATTTCGTGAAACTTGGACCTTGTTGCTTGGAGCTTTGCTCAGCAATCAATTACAGTTAAATCGCATGAGCCGGATCCGATTGCTTCCTGAGACCGTGGCCAGCCAGGTGGCGGCCGGCGAAGTGGTGGAACGGCCCGCATCGGTCGTAAAGGAATTGGTTGAAAACAGTCTCGACGCAGGTGCCCGCCACATCCATGTCGTCATTCGGCGCGGTGGAATTTCGCTAGTTCGCGTGATCGATGACGGTTGCGGCATGGACCGCGATGATGCGTTGCTGTCGCTGGAGCGACATGCAACCAGCAAGATTCGTTCTGCTTCGGATCTTCAAGCAGTTGCTACGCTCGGTTTTCGCGGCGAAGCGTTGCCCAGTATCGCCAGTGTGTCGCGATTCCGCCTCACGACGCGCGAAGCCGGTGCGATTGCGGGTACAGAAATTCTCGTCAATGGCGGCAAAATCGACGTGGTGCGAGACGGCGGTGAAGCGCCAGGCACGCAAATCGAAGTGCGCTCGCTTTTTTACAACCTGCCAGCGCGCCGGAAATTCCTTCGTTCGGAAAACACTGAAAGCCGCAACATCGAACATCAGGTTCATTTGCAAGCGATCGGTCATCCTGAGATCGGCTTCTCGTTGATGCGCGATGATCGCATCTTGTTCCAGTTGCCGGGTACCGCAACGCTCGGCGATCGGATCCGGGACCTGTACGGTGTCGAATTGTTGCAGCGCCTGGTTGAAGTGAACGGGGCTGCGTCGCCAAAAATCAGAATCACTGGTTTTATCGGCCAGGCAGGTCTGAGTCGACAAAACCGGAGCCAGCAGCTCGTTTTCGTAAACGGCCGGGCCATCGAAAGCAGTCTTATCACCGGCGCAATCCGGGAAGGCTATCACACCGCGCTTATGAAAGGGCAATACGCGGTTACATTTCTTTTTCTTGAGCTCGATCCTGGCGCTGTTGATGTCAATGTGCACCCTGCGAAACGCGAAGTTCGGTTTCGCGATCCGAATGGCGTGCGCGAAGCTGTGGTTCGCTGCATTCAGCAAACACTAGAGAGCGCTCGGGCTGACTGGCAGGAAAAATTTCACGCACCAATCCGGCCGAAAATGCCCGCTACGGTTTCAGCCAAAACAGCTCCCGATCTAAATCTGCGCGCCGAGGTAACCGCTCCTGAAACAACGCATCGCGAATTGCCGCACTTGGGTCCTGTAGCCGGAGTCGCCGACCCCGGACAGACACGAGCGCCTGAAATTGTGGGACAGGCGCATCGCCTGCCAGAACGCCGCTTCGATTCAACAGGCGATCGGCCTGTGCTCCAATCACAAAACCGGGATACGCTACCTGCTCAGCAGCAGTTCGAGATCATCGGCGTACTCAGCAAGCTTTATGTCCTGATGGAAAATGCGAACGGCCTTGTGCTGGTGGATCAACATGCTGCACACGAGCGCGTCCTTTTTGAAGAATTGCGGAGGAGAATGGAACAGCACGGCGTTCCCACGCAAAAGTTGCTTTTGCCTCAAACATTCGAGGTGCCGCCGCGCGACACCGATTGGATCGAGCACAATCTCTCCGTTCTGCAGAGAATGGGAATGGGAATTGAGGGTTTCGGTCCCAACACGTTCAAGATCGACAGTCTTCCCAGCTTTTTAGACGTGTCGGACCCCGCGCAATTCATGCGCAAGGTGATTGATGATTTGAAGAGCGCCAGCAACAGCGCTTCAGCCATGCGGCTGGGAGAAGAAATGATTGCCACAACCGTTTGCCGTCATGCCGTGAAGGCCAACGATCCGCTGCGTTATCCCGAGGTAGAAAAATTGATCCGCGATTTGCTCGATTGCGATCTCCCTTACTGCTGCCCGCATGGCCGGCCAACGATGATTCAGATTTCGTTGGCTGAACTGGAGAAAAAATTTGGCCGCAAAATATAACTCAGGGAAGCGCGCGCGGCTCGCGTGCACATCTCGACG
>JBLMXH010000233.1:0-3295 GCA_050257685.1 Nitrospirota bacterium | reverse complement strand
CTCGGCGGTATTCGTAATCCGATCGTGATCGCGTGGCCAAAACGGATCACGGACAAAGGCGGTGTGCGCAGTCAGTTCACCCATTGCACTGATGTTGCCCCAACCATTCTCGAAGCTGCTGGCCTGCCTGCGCCAAACCAAGTCAATGGCGTGCCGCAAATGCCGATGCACGGTGTAAGTTTCGCATTCACGTTCGATGACGCCAAAGCACCCTCCCGGCACACGCAACAGTATTTCGAGATTTTGGGAAACCGCGCGATGTACAAGGATGGCTGGCTCGCGTGCTGGCGATTGGACCGAATCCCATGGAAGATCGATCCCGAAACACTCGCGCGATTCGCACCTGGGAAGTGGAATCCCGATCAAGACAAATGCGAGTTGTACAATCTTGACGAAGATTTCTCGCAGGCCGACAACATTGCAGACAAGTATCCTGACAAAGTACGCGAGCTGACCGCGCTGTTTTGGTCGGAGGCCGACAAGTATCAGGTGCTGCCGTTACTCGGCGAGATGGCTTCGGTGTGGGGTTTCCCAAAAGGTTTACCGGACCAGACGAAATTCGTTTACCAAAATGGAACCGAAAACATTTCTTCCGGCATGATTCCGCCGATCTACAATCGTTCCTACAGCATCAGCGCCGATCTCGATAACCCCGGTGGGTACGGTGTGGTTGGACTGCGCCCCGGAGTAGCGGGGGTGATCGTTGCTGAATCCAGTTTCCTTGGCGGCTTTTCGCTCTACGTCGAGAACGGCCATCTCAAGCACACCTACAGCTTGTTAGGCCTGAAACTGGACACGATCAGTTCGCGCGACTCGTTGCCCGCCGGAAAAGTCAAGGTGCGTTACGAGTTCACCGCCGATAAACCCGGCGAGTTCGGCACCGGCGGGACAAGTCGGCTGTTCATCAACGGAAAGCAACAAGCCGAAGCGAAAATGGAACATAGCGTGCCCTTCCGGTTCGCCTCATACGAAGGCATGGACATTGGTACTGACAACGGACTCCCTGTCGTGCCGAAACTCGAATACGCGAAAATACTCCCGAAACATTTCAGGGGCACGATCGAAAAAGTAGAATTCGATCTCGGCCCGGCAAAACTAAGTGCCGAAGATCTCCAATGGATTAATGTCCAACGCTTCGCCAATGCAGTTCGCAATTAATGGCGTGAGCCTAGCTCGAACTAAATCAATCCGAAATCGGCAATCGCAAATCGCAAATTCAGAGAGCCGGCAGTCGGATTCGAACCGACGACCTGCTGATTACAAATCAGCTGCTCTAACCAGCTGAGCTATGCCGGCGAAGGAGAAGTCAAAACGTTACAAGGATTACAACGGTAAAACGAAATCGCCAGAAAACTATTACAACTCTGGCATCTGACGAGTGCCCGCCGTGTTCGCATCATCTGACCAAATCAGCGCGACCAAGCGACTGTTGTCCGGTATTGCGATCTCGCGGGCCCGTGTTGTGTTGCATCGTTGCGCCCAGTCCGCACCGGCACGGCTTTCCTGATCTCGGGGTGAACGGGAATTGCCCGGCGAACTTCCACCGGGATCGCGCGCCGGATTTCAGGCCACCGATGAATTCGAATGTCACCAGCGCCGTTCGGTGCATTCAAGTTGTAACCGCCAACAAAACCTGCGAAGGCTCCAATTGCGAAGATAGGAATCTTCCCGACTGCCCATCGTATCCAGCGAATCCGTGCGCGACTCGAGATTTCGCTGCAGCTATCTGCCGCGGTTGTTTTCTCGTCCAGTTCGAGGCCAAGCCCTTGGATCGTCTTGATGACCTCGTCGATGTCGGCGTCAATCTTAATTTGCCGCTGCTGCTCTGAGTTCATGCCTTTGCTCCTTTCAGGACATCAGGAACTCGCGGCAAACAAAAACCGCCAGACCATCAGGTCGGCGGTTTGCCACTTCTCCGGCGGAGATTCTTGTTCGACGAATTATTTCGCCGCACATCGGCGGGAACTTTCGTTTCCGCTCAAGGCACCGTGGCTCTCCACTGCTCGGTTGCCAGACTCGTTCAGAGTCATTCCTGATGTCGGTAAAATGGTATCGAGATGACGGTCGTCGTCCAAGGAGATTCTACACGAGCTTGCGCTGATAATCTCAAGGGGAATTGTCAACCGGCTATGGGCCCAACTCGAAGTCCAAATCCGAAACATAGATGGGAGAAATCCCAGCGTCCCGTCGGGTTTGAAGGGACGGCTGTTCCCGCCCGGCGCGGGCGCTCTTACGAAGCTCGGATTGTGTGCGATTTTCGAAAAGCGCCGGGCTAATCCGAATAGTCCGTTCGTGCGCTGATTCCGTCCAGAATCACTCGGAGATGGTAAAAATTTGTTGGTTTAATCAAGTAGTGAGCAAAGCCGCAGGAAATAGCACGCTCTTCATCCTGGAGCGTTCCAAGAGCACTGAGCGCGATGGCTACAATCGGTCGTTTTAACTTAGCTTCCATTACCAGATCGCAACCGTCTCCGTCCGGCAAACGAATGTCGCTTAATAGCACATCGAACGGCGACTTATCGGACAATGTTGCACGCAGTTTGGTAATCCGCGGCAGTTACGACGTGATAATCGAGTGCTCGAAGCAATGGACCCGCTTGATGACGTTCCCCCGTCGCATCAGAAACGCGACTCTGCAGGGAGTATGGAAGCAATCGGCTCAGACGCTTATTTGCGTGCATCGATTGTCTCTTTTGATGAGTGGGCAAAGTTGCGTCTGAGGAAGCGGAGACGTTAACGCGACATTACCGTTAGTGACGATTTGAAACGGCCAGTTTGTATCGCAATTGCTCGCAGATGCACGAAGGTTCCTCCTTGATCAGACCATTCCACACGCATGCGCACGCGAGCGCAAGAATCTGAGTTGGAAGGTTGAGACAATCAGCGATGTCGCTTGGCGTGCTTCCGAGCAATCATCTTAATCGTCTTCACTTCGCGGCCAATTTCGTCTAAATGGCGCTGGTCTTTTACAACGCGTTTCGTCAGACGACGTGCGCGGTCCCGCAGAATCTCGTCTACCGTTTTGCGCTGAATTGGCTGGCGGGCTGACACTCAGAACTGATTTTCGCACCCATTCCCAGCAAACAAAAGAGCAATCCTACAGGTGAACCCAACGCGTTCCGCGCACGCGCCAGTCACGGGGACAATGGCAGAAGCACCTGTGATACGGGCAACCATTTATTCATGCCAGGTCGCCAGCACAGATCGTCCGCATTGATTCTGCCATCCGCCAAGTAGCTTCGAGCAGCGACTTCTGTGTAAGGCCCGAAATGCTTACCTTCGCGGGCGACATGAA
>JBLMXH010000232.1:0-15470 GCA_050257685.1 Nitrospirota bacterium | reverse complement strand
CGGTGAAATATCGACTTGAGCCAGCAATGTTGAGCAGGTAATCGCGGCTCATCGTCGTTTGGTCGCGGTCCAGCGTGGCAAAATTGAGGTGTTCCACATCGAGCGTGACGCCGTAACCGATAATGATCATCAGAATCACGCTTCCGAGGCCGGCCAGGGTGAGGCGGATCGGATCGCGACTAAGCTCCTGCAGTTCGCGGTAACTGTTCGCCAACATTCGCTGGAAACTGAATCGGGATTGAAAACCAGAGGTCCGAGGTCCGAGATCAGAAGTCACCTGGCTCGAAGCTGCCGGTTCAGGCTCTCTTGTCTGACTTCCGGTTTCTGACTTCTGACGGGCGTTCTCTGCGTCTTCGAGATAACCGATGAAGGCGTCTTCCAGCGAGTGGGAGCCGCGCTTCTTAACGAGGCCGTCGGGCGTGTCGATGACCAGCACCTTACCGGCGCTCATCAACGAAATGCGATCACAGCGTCCTGCTTCGTTGATGAAGTGAGTGGAGACAAAAATGGTCACCTTGTCGCGACGGGAGAGTTCGACCAGGTGCTCCCAAAATCCGTCCCGCGCGACCGGATCGACGCCCGAAGTCGGCTCGTCCAGGATCAGCAGGTCGGGTCCGTGAATCAGCGCGACGGCGAGCTGGAGGCGCTGTCGTTGGCCTAACGGGAGCGAGTCAGGCAGCGCTTCCATGATCGGATCGAGGCCGAACCGCGCCGCCGTTTGTTCGACACGCGCTTGGATCTCGTCCTCGGGCACGTGAAAAAGTTGCGCGTGCAACACAAGGTTCTGTCGGACCGTCAGCTCGGTATAGAGCGAAAAAGCCTGCGACATGTAGCCGATCTTGCGACGGACGTTGATGTCATTTGCATCTACTGACTGGCCAAGTAACCAAGCCTGGCCCTCTGTCGGCGGCAGCAAGCCGCACAGCATCTTCATCGTCGTCGATTTGCCGCAGCCGTTGGCGCCGAGGAACCCGAAGATTTCCCCCCGCTCGATCCGGAAATTGACGTGATCGACAGCGGTGAAATCGCCAAACCGTTGAGTCAAGCCTTGCGCCTCGATGATCATCTCGTGCTCGCCTGCCGCGCGCGGGGGAATCACAATTTCTTTGTGCCCGGTGCGCTTTTCCTCCGGCAATAGCGCAATGAAGGCCGAGTCCAAGTCTTTGGCTCCAGTTCGCTCAAGTAACTCGTTAGGCGTACCCGTCGCGAGAATGTGACCGGCATCCATCGCCACCAGCCAATCGAACTGGGCGGCTTCCTCCATATACGCAGTCGCCACCATCACGCTCATGCCGGGCCGAGTCTTGCGGATGCGGTCGATCAGCTCCCAGAACTGGCGACGCGACAGTGGATCAACGCCGGTCGTCGGCTCGTCCAGAATCAGCAAGTCCGGATCGTGGATGAGCGCGCAGCAGAGACAAAGCTTCTGCTTCATTCCGCCGGACAACTTGCCAGCCGGCCGGTTCGGGAACCGTTCCAGCCCGATGCTTTTCAGCAATTCGCCAATGCGGCGCTTGCTCTCCTCACGACTGTATCCGAACAGCCGGCCAAAGAAATCCGCGTTCTCGAAGACCGACAGCGTTGGGTAGAGATTCTTTCCCAGACCTTGCGGCATGTAGGCGATGCGGGGACAAGTCTCCCGCCGGAAACCCGCGTCCGCCATGTCGCCGCCTAAGACTTCGACGTGTCCTTCCTGGATTCGTCGCGAGCCGGCAATCAGCGAAAGCACGCTGGACTTCCCCACGCCGTCCGGTCCGATCAAGCCGACCATGCACCCGGCCGGTACCTCCAGGTTCACTGCATCCAGCGCGACCGTCTTGCCATAGCGCAACGTGACATTCGTTAGGCGCGCGGCCACTGCGTCAGGCGGCCCACCCGCGTCGCCGCGTGCGCGCGAGGCCCGAGCGGGCGTTTCAACGGTCTGGACTTCCGCAATCATTCCGGTGGAAGCTTGACCGCGAGGTTAGCCGGCCACTGCGCGTTCGGATCGAGTTTCACATACGCAACTCCCGGCAATCCGGTCTTAACTTTGGTCAGGTGTTTCCTCAGCAGATCCGCGGGAATAGTCGCCTTGACGCGAAACATTAGCTTCTGGCGCTCCTCTTGCGTCTCCACCGTCTTAGGAGTGAACTGCGCGACGTCAGCAACGAACGTTACCTTCGCCGGGACAACGAGATTTGGCGCAGCATCGAGAATAATCCGTGCTTCAGCTCCCATGTTGACGCGCCCAACCTGCTTCTCCGGAAGGAAAAGGGTCATGTAAACGTCCGCCAGATCAACCATGTTGAGCACCTTTCCTCCGGCAGCGAGAACTTCGCGCTCTTGCGCCACCTTGTATTGGACTCTGCCGTCCCGCGGTGCCTTGAGCGCGCTGTCCCTGATGTCGGCTTCGGTTCGCGCGATGGTTGCTTCGTCGTACGTCACAGCCGATTTCGCCTTCACCAAGTCGGCACGAGCGGCTTCGATCGCGGCTTCTGCTGCCGCGACGTCGGCTTGCGCGGCCTTTACCGCGGCAGCGGCCGCATTCTCGGACGCACGATCATCGTCAAGTTGTTGAGGCGGGGTGACTTTTTGCTTTGTCAATTCCTCGGTTCGCACAAGTCTGCGGTGGGCCCCGTCAAAGTTCGCCTCCTTTACTCCCACGGTGGCAATCGCCGCGGCTTTCTGGTTTTCTTTCGCTATTACTTGCGCCTCTGCCGCGTTGACCCCGTGTATGTCCATATCACGTTGGGCACGCGCCTCGTTTAGTTGCGCCTCTAGCGTGTCGGTCTGCATTTGCACCAGCACCTGCCCGGCACGGACAAAATCGCCTTCATCGACGAAGATTTTTTCTATCCTGGCGGCGAGTTTGGCGGCGATATCAATATCGGTCGCCTCGATTCGGCCGTTGCCACTCGCGAAACCCACATTTTTCGGATGCAGCTTTTGCCACGTGTAGAATCCAACCCCCGCGGCGATTGCGAGTACAGCAAGGATTACGATCAGGCGAGACCACTTGTTCCGCTTCGCTGTCGCTGGAGCTACGGCTGGTTTTTGCAGAGCTCTATCGGTGGACGGATTTTGCGGCGCTCCATGGCCGGATGCTTGTTGCGGTGATACCACTTTGGCGATCCGATTCGTTTCGGATTTAATCGTTGTATTCATGGTTGGTGCAGTTGTGACATGCTCTGGTGGCATATCGGTTTAGTGGAATTGTGGGTGTCGAGTGCTACAGACGCTTCGCGAAGATTGCGATTGTTGCGGCGTTTTTTGTCCCCGGCCTCGCGCAAATGTCCAGCTAACGCCATAGATTTTCACGGCTGACAAGCCGGCTGAAGCCGTGAAGCGGCTGGTCTTGGAACGTGAAACTGGCCATGTTGAAAACCAGCCATGGATCATGTCGGCGACGCTGCGACCGCAAGGATTTCGGCAGACCGCGGCATTGATTGCGATCATTTTGTTTACGAATTAGCGCATTCATTTCTCCGCCTCCTTTCAGAATCGACGTATCCACCGAACAAATAGATAAGCAGTGCTAAAGCTGTGATGGTCATCATACTTTTCTCCTTTCCTGATGCGGTTTACTCCTTCACGTGCAGGAAAGCTCGCCGCAGGTGAAATTTGTTAGTGACTCGTTCGCTCTTTGCGCGCTTTGATCATCGAGCGGCCGTGTCGATGTCGCGCCGCAGAAATTGCGAATCTTGACGCATTTTTTGTTCACCGGCGATCGGGCGACACTCCACAGAAGTTCGGCGAACCGGAACTCGTAGGAGTCACAGGTCGGAGAATCCCCGTTAGGCTGAACCCACTCCGGGTGTTGTGCGCGTAACGCGTCATGTATTTGCTGCTGAAGTTCAGCGTAACCCGGAAGTTCAACGGTCGGTAACGTCGGGTTGGTTGTTATCCCAAGTGTGCGTCGTGGTGATTCGGATGTTGCCCGATTCTCCCTCACAACCCCTTCATTCGTTTCGCTCATGGCAACAGTGTCGACTGCGCACCCGCCGCGTGTGAAAGACTTTGTTGGTTGTGTCAGCATACCTCGCAGGCATAGATTTACGCATAGTGGAACTGCGGCATTTGCGCTACTTCGTTGCAGTCGCGGAGATGGAAAACGTTTCGCGCGCTGCGACGCAGCGCTTGCACGTCGCGCAGCCGTCGCTCAGCCGGCAGATCCGCGACCTGGAGCATGAAGTCGGTGTGCCGTTACTCGAACGTACGGCCAGAGCGGTCCGTTTGACTGACGCTGGCCGCGCGTTTCTTCGCGAGGCGCGCGCGATTCTGAAACATACCAATGAAGCAGTGCGAAAAGCGCGCGCTATCGCCGGCAAGCACGAGACCGAATTGCACGTAGGAGACTTTCCGCTGGCGACTACGCGGGTAATGCCCGGCCTTCTCCGGCAGTATCAAAGAGCGATGCCCAACGTCCGGGTGAAGCTACACGACTGGCCGGTAGAAAAGGAGATCGCCGGAGTTCGCGATGGCCGGCTACAGCTGGCGATCGTGGTTCCTCCGCTCACGGGGAACTGGCGCCGCGAGCTGCGATTCGAAGAATTACTCGGCGTGCGCGTTTGTCTCGCAGTTTCGTGTAACCATGCTTTCGCGCGACGCCGGTCTGTGTCGTTAGCTGAGGCCGCGCGCGAACCGTTCGTTGGGCTAATGCACGAGGCATATCCTCAACACCGGGCGTACCTCGCTGCCGTGTTCGCGCGCGTGAAGGATAAGCCCCGGATCATCGAGGAGCACGACGGCTGGACCGGTGTTTTCTCCGCAGTCGATGCCGGGACGGGGGTGGCTATGGCTTCAGATGCGTTCAGTTATGCGTTTAGTGACCGCGTAAAACTTCTGCGTCTTACGCCCGAGCCAAAGCGTGTCCCGATCGGAATCGTGACGGGCAAAGTAAGACTTAGCCCCGCGACCGAGAAGTTCTGCCACTATGCGAAAGAAGCCTTCAGTGCTATTCGTTAGGCCGGACTTCGCTCACTCGCACTACAAGGATTGCCAGGCAAGTGACCGCTTTGACTGGTTCATGTGCACCGCCAGCGTCCACCTAAGCTGCTGCTTTTCATCATATGATTATTTTCCGAAACGCGACTGGGCATCATATCGCTTTCCCTGTGATCACGCGGTATGCGATCAGTGCGGCGAACCCTGCGGTGCTCATGAAGTAGAATGCAGGAAAAATCCATCGGAATTTTGGATAACGCGACAACTGCCCTGCCAGTTCAAGTGCCGCAAACTCGCTCAGATTCGCCTGTGTGGTCATAGCCTCAATTTTGGCCAGACATTCCTCCAATTCGCTTTTTAGGCGCAGGCTTGTAAGTAGACCGAACATTGAGAACAAGCACATGAATACAAGCAATGCGACCTGAAGCACGGCGCTGCTCCGCACCGTCTGCAGAAACGTCAGCACTCCCGCAGTAATGAGCGAATACGTGGTCAGAAACGAGATGCGCTCAGTCTTGATGTGGCGCGCGTTTTGCCAATTTTCACTAAAGACAGCCGCAAACATTTTGGAGTCCAGGTCGGTAGGAGGTTGGTTAGTCATCGTGTGACCTCAATGTCAGAATGGTGATCATAATGACATTCTTCACACACACCGCCGGGCGCCTCTAAATTGCTCACCGTCCCACCAGGCTGTGGCAGACCGCGTTCTCGCAACGATCGCCAGTGAGGCCGTACTCGGTGCGACAAGTGAAGACCAAACGGCTCGATTGCGTGGCTGCGAATGTGCGCGATCGCGTCATCCACTGAATCGGTCGCGTGAACCAAATCCAGATCGGACGGCGCGATCATTCCTTCTTTGGCCATTTTGCTGATGAACGGGAGTATTTCGTCCCAGTAATCAGTCCCCATAATCACAACGGGGAAGCTCTTGATCTTTCGGGTTTGAATGAGGGTGATCGCTTCGAACATTTCGTCGATAGTGCCCGCACCGCCGGGCATAATGACGAACGCATACGAATATTTCACCAGCAGCATTTTGCGGACGAAAAAGTAGTGCATCGTCACGAACTGATCGAGATAGGGATTAGCGTGTTGCTCCCGCGGCAGCTCTATGTTGCAACCAACCGAACGGCCACCGGCGTCTTTGGCGCCGCGGTTCGCCGCTTCCATGATTCCGGGTCCGCCTCCCGTCATTACGGTGAAGCCTAGCTGCGCGATAGCTGCGCCCATCTTTCTAGCAAGCTCGTAATAGGCGCTACCGCTCTTGATTCGCGCGGAGCCGAAAACGGTGACACAAGGGCCGACAAAATGCAGGACTCGGAAACCGCGAATGAAATCACGCATCACCCGAGTCAGAGTGATGAACTCCCGAACGCGTGAGCGCGGTTGTTCAAGGAAAACCTCGTCCGCGAGGGTTGGAGATGTAGTAAGAGATAACGAATTTCCGTCCAGCGCGGCTAATGCGTCTTTTGCCATAATTAGGTCCTTTCCAGCTCGCGACGCGAGATCGTCGAACACCGCGCCCGAGTGTGGACGACAGCAAATACTCAGTTCGCCGCGTCGGTGAATGAAGCCCGGCCTCTTCGGCGCGACATCACTCGGTACTCCGCCGGCAAAACAGGCATCCATTTTGCGAAGCAACTCCGGCGATAGCGCTTGATCAGATTTCTCCATGGCAATTCACGTCCGAATTGCGTCAAGCTTATGCCAGTCGTGCGTTCGACGGTAATCACCGCTTGGCTTTAACTGCGCAAAAATTGCTTAACCAACAGGCTAGCGAATACGCGCAGGTGCAGAATTAGCTGCTATATCGCTGTTACGTCGGCTGTAGAACGACAGGCTTAGCAGGCGTCAATACCGGTTTCTCTCCTTCCGCCAAGTGCAACCGACGCAAGCGTGCGCTCTTCTTGCTTTGGTGCGCTTCCATTCGGCAAAGGATGTCATCCAGTACCTGCACTGCGTGCACCAAATGTGGTCCTTTGTTCAACATCACGCATTCCGCCCGCTCGCCCATCGCTGCGTCTGTGATCTCGGCGCGTGAGGGCGCACCTGTTTTCGCCAGATTTTCCAACACTTGCGTCGCCCAGATCACGGGGACGTGTGCCGCTTCGCATACCCAGAGAATTTCTTCCTGCGCCTCGGCGAGACGTTCCCATCCGCATTCAACGGCAAGATCGCCGCGAGCAATCATCACGCCGACATTCCCGTCGCGCAGTGCCTGCAACAGGATTGCAGGCAAATGCTCGAATGCGGTCCGCGTTTCAATCTTTAACATGATACCGATGTTGGAAGCATTGAGACGCGCGAGCTCCGCCTGCAACGCGGCCACATCTGGCGGTTGCCTAACGAATGAAAGGCCAACGATGTCCGCATGCTTCACGACGAACGCGAGATCGGCGATGTCCTTCTCTGTCATAGCTGGCAGCCGAATCGCGCTCTCAGGGAAGTTGATACCCTTGTCCTCGCCTAATTTGTCGCCACCGGGTTTTGCGGTCGTGATGCGCACGGTCACACGCTCGGCGCTGACCGACTCAATGACGCCGCCGATTTTCCCGTCGTCGAACCAGACCGGCTCCTTTGGGTGAAGGTCTGCGAAGACTTCGGGCAACGTGCACGAGATTGTAGCCAGCTGCTCGATTTCACCCCATTCGTTGCAGAGACCCGGGTGGCCGGGAACTGGCGACCGCGTCAGCACAAGAAGTTCGCCTGCCTTTAGAACAATAAACGAGCGTTTTGGGGGACCGACGTTCGCCTCTCCAGAAACTTGAGTCGCGCCATCGATTCGCGAGACAAGTGCAATTGGCAACGTGGCGCCGGCGTTCAGATAAGCTGTTTGCGCCAACGCGGCCATCCGGCTGCGTCCATGCGCGCCGCCGATTTCCAGCAAACGCGACTTGCCGCGCACATCCTTGAATTTGATCGAGTCGCCTTTGTGCATTTTCGCCAGCAGCTCTGCGGAAACGCGCAGACAACCGCCGAGTTCTCCTGGAGCCGGGTCGGGGTTTTCCATCGGCGTCAACCAAACCTGTGCCGGTGTTACGACATCGCCGCGCACGCCGCGTTGCGGACGCCATTTCACGATTTGTGTGTTCGGATTGATCGATCCAGTGCGAAGTTTCGGACCGGCCAAATCGATCTCGATGCGACATTCTCTTCCCAATTCCTTCTTTGCGCGTTGCAAGTTTGCGATCATGCCACTCCAGGCCTCGGCATTGTCATGTGCGCAGTTGACCCGCATGCAATTCATGCCATTTGCGAGTAATTGCCGCACAAGCTGATAATCCTCTGCGGCCTCGCGCGGAACAGTCACCATGATTCGAACGCTGCGTTTTCGCGGCGGTGGACCCAAAAGCGCGTCGGTGTTGGCGCGAAGGAGAATCTTGCCTTCGGCGAATTCAAGGCTCGGTCCCGTACCGTCGGGCGACGCCCATTCGCACCCGGAAAGCCGATGGAGAAGCTTTAAAACCGTTTCGATACCGGCGAGCACGTGCGATTCCGTGCGGCCCAACGAAGAAAGTCCGAGTGCGGCCAGTTCGTCCTGCAGTTCACGAATATCGTGACGCCGGAGCGCGAGGTAATGAATGAGGTTGCGTACGCTTTTCTTGTGCAACGCGCACGCCGCAATGTGCGATTCAAACTCGCGCTCAAGACGGAGCAAATCAGCGTGAATTGCTTTGAGTTGCCCCGAAAGTTTTCCGGGCAACGCATCTCGGGATTGCCCATTGCGTCCAGCTGGAATTACTTCATTAAATCCTGCCCTGGCAGATTGAACAGTTGTGTTCATCACAGCAATGAAGATCGCAGTCGAAGCGTGGCTGGGCTAACCTCCGATTGCCTTTGATTGGGCAGAAATTGTGCCTCTGGATGTTAACGATGCTGAAGAGCCAAGCGTCTTGCGATGTTTCGCAAATAGCTGCGGCCACGACGCGCGTTTGTCATCGTGACGGCTGGATCTGCATTCCCAGCCATTTCCAGAATGAATGCGCCGCGGAATCGTATGTCGATTAGATCGCGCATGAATCTTTCCCAATCGATTTTCCCATCTCCGGGCGGCCAGTGATTGTCGTCGCTACCCCCATTATCATGGGCGTGGATCACTCGAACATGACTGGAAAGCTTATGCACGAGGTAATTGATGTCCCCTCCGAGAAAAGCGTGCCCGGTATCGAGACAGACTCCGACTTCGGCAGAATTAATTCCGTCCAGGATCCACAAGATGTCGCTCGTGTTCCCGAAAAGCAGATGCGGTAATTTGTTTTCCAGCACGCAGATAATGCCGAGTTCTTTACAGTGGCGCGCGATCTGATTAAGGGAATCGACCACGTGCTGCATGCGTGGAAGCTGCTCTGCGCTTGGGATCGTCGCCGGATTCTCTGGTCCCGGGTGCATGACAAAATAGTGCACCTGTAAAATTGCAGCCGCTTCCGCTGCTTTGAAGATTTCTGCGACAGATCCCGCCCGCTGTGTGTCGTCCGAAGAGGCGATATCAATGGTCGGCGCGAACGGCGCGTGAAAGGAATACGCCTCCAGGCCAAGCTCCCTGATTCGCTCCGCGGCGCGATGTACCGATTTCACGTCGTGGAAATTAAGATGCTCCGGTGTGGAGCAGACCTCGACCATACTGAAACCGCTTTCGCGAATCAGCACGAGACAATCAAGAATACTTTGATGATAAAAGCAGCCGGTTGAAAGGCCGATGGGCCAGCTTGTCATGTTCTCTCCTTTCCAGGGCGGACTCTTTGAAATGCAACAAATTGTGTCCGCAGCCTGAAAGTGTACAGGTGCCTTGTTCCTGGGCCGAGGCACAATTGAAATCGACCAGATCGTCAGTGCCCGCCGCGAAAAGACCGGCGAAAACGCGCGTATAAAAATCAGCGCGCGTCGCAGGATCGACATCAACGAATTGCGTCCAGCCAAAATCGCGTTGGTATTTCGAGCAGATCAACCCCGCGATGTGGCGGGGATGCCATCCCAACGCGAGCATTACCCGAACAACTCTCCGGATAAATGCCGGCCGAAGCAGTAAATCATTTGGCGTTTCAAGCGCGACGCGCGCGCAGGCCGGCAGAATTTCCAGAGGCTGTCGATCGTAAGTCTCCGGCCAAAGCGTGGCTGGATGCTGTTCCTGCGAATAAAAGTCAGCGTGAAATTCGGCGAGCTTTGATTTGTTATAATGCTGCAGCAGTTGCCCTGTTCCAAGTGTTCCATTAGGAATTCTGGTTGAGCTGTGCTTCGCCAGTTCAGCGGCCAGGCGAGGATCACGCATCGCCAAAATTCCCCGCTGCCAATCAATTCGCTGCAATGGGATGACAAAAAGCAGTGGCAAGTTGATCAGCGTATCAACATTGAACCCCCAAGGCTGTTGCCACGGCTTTAAGTAAACGCTGAACGGTATACGGACTTCGCGCGAGTAAAGCGGATCGCCGTACTCGGAGATGTCGATGGATATCATTTCACGACCATGTTTCGATGGCCCCACCTCCACAGCGGTCAGTTCCACCGGAATTTCCGTATGCGGCGCGGCATTTTGTTTTACCCGATGCGCAAGGAATTCCATCACCAGGCCCAGACCAGCGAAGGCGCGCGCCAGCTCGGTTGGAACGGCGTGGCCGTTCGGCGGACGAACTTGCGCTTCGGTTTCCCACAAGCTCGGCGGGCCGCGCCCAAGCGCCGATAATTCCTTGAATTCATCTGAGGTTTTCTCGACGCGCCAGACAAAATGATGACCACGCCCGCTTAGAACGTGCAGCGGTTCGATTCCGTACTCCCCTAACGACTGCTGAATCGTTTGTTGGACCGGCTGCTGTATGGCGAAAACGCGTTCTGGATGGACAAACACTTCCGCAGGATCATCGAAGTTGACGTATTCGATATCGAAGTCCGCGATCAATCCGTCGCGGTCCCAAAGCGAGCGGCAGATTTCGAAACCACAATCCAATAGAGAATCTAGCGCTCGAGATGAGTAAGGCGGGAATGGCGGGGGCGCATTCTCGTCACCGGCAGCCACGAATTCGCATGAGGGCTTCTGTTCTGTCGTCGCTCCGAGAAATTCCCGGATCCGCGCGCGCACATTGTGATCGCGGTAATAAGACTTGCGCTGCTCAACTGAATTCACCGGCAACACTCTGTTACCGGAACGGCACGCGAACTAACCATCAGTTGCGTTTCGTTGCGCGAATTTTGGCTCTGCCGTACTAGCGCACGACACTAGCCGTGTGACGGACAATCCTGAACAGGCGGTGGCGCAGCTTCCATCATGTGACCTGCGTGCGCAGCGGAGATGTTCTCCGCTGATTCGCATAGCGTGACTGAAGATCAGCGGGTTCCAAACCCGCCGGGGCGCACAGACTGAAAGGTGATTCGCAAGGTCAACACCGTCGAATGGCTTCCGGCGCTTGCTTAAAATCACAGCCCGTTTCGGTCGTGCTCATGTTGGCCAGGCAAAAAACGCTCATCGTTTCGCAAGTTCGGTGGAGTGCCCTCTTGGAGCTAAGCAAGATTGGAAACCAGAAAGGCGAACAGTTATGGACACAAATGCAGCTATCCTGACCTCAAGCTTAACAGCGGCTCAACGAAGCGACGTCGCCCATTTTGATGTGGTTGTGCACGGAAGCGGACGCAATTTTGTTCAGGAAATCAGCGCGAGTAATCATCGGTTCCAGGCGGATGAACCACTGAGTTTTGGTGGCTCCGATATCGCCCCTGATCCATACGATTATTTAATGGCGTCACTCGGCGCCTGCACGTCGATGATGGTGGGATTGCAAGCCCGCAAAAGGAAATGGCCTTTGGAAAACATCGGTGTTTCGCTAAGGCATTCGCGGATCCATGCGAACGATTGTGAAGAATGCCTGACTAGAGACGGTACAATCGATCGGATCGAGGTTGCAGTCGAGCTGACGGGGCGGCTTACTGCCGAGCAACGTAGCGAGCTGATGAAAACTGCTGGCGATTGTCCCATTCACCGCGCCCTCACAGGCGAAATCAATATCAGGCTGCTCGCCGAAAATGGTGAATGAGTCTCCCATTCTAATCATCTGTTAATTCTGTCGAAAACTTTGTGACCCCACGATTTCCGGGGTGAAAAATATTCCCACATTCCTAACCGATGCTACGTTCGCTCACGACGAAACGCTTGGCGTCGCCGCGAGGTTGCGTCATCAACGAAATCTGTCGACGTCTTGAACGTGGTTCGAGTAAAAGCGTTTCGCTCGCCATGAGCAAGCAAGGTGAAAAAGCGCATTAACAACGCGACGCATCTTATTCGGGAGATGTGTCAGCTGCTGCTGCTTTTGACCATGTGCATGATCCCATCGGCCCTGGCTCACCGCAATGCTGACAAATATGAGAACGTTGATCGGCCGGCACAGGGCCAGAGCGGGACGCTTCAAAAGATGATCGTGGAAGACGGGAGCGTGACAATGATTCTCGATCTGAACCGGTTAAACGGAATGGGCTCGGTGTGGGTGAGGCCCCACGCACTCCATTTTGCGGTCGCAGCCAATTCGTTCTTCCCCATTCTGGTTTTCAACGACTTGTTGCGCGGTCCTGAACCGGGATCGATGGCGCTCCTTCCGCAATTCCGAACTATCTCGGAGCTGCCAGCTGGGCTTGAATTGTCCCTGAAGCAGCTCGTCATTGAAAAGTTTCCGTCGAGTGCAGCTGTCGATCTTGTCCTGCGCGACGGCAAGACGGGATTCATCTTTTTCAACATCGAAGGGGGCAAATACGATTACGATGCCGACGCGCAGCTGTTTACCCTAACCGATGGCCGGCTCCTGATTTCAACAGAGTTTGCCAAGGCGCTGGGGCGAACGTCGGACACCAGCGCGATCGTTGGAAAAATCTCTATCCGGGCCATGATGCAATCGATCGAACGCCAGACACTGGTTAACGGCCAGGCCAAGTCTGTGGTCATGCCTCCGTTGCAACATGCGCGCGGCGCAAAGTCAACGCTGGTGGGGGGACCCGATGTCATCGTCGGGGATCTGCCAGAGATGGCGCAGTTTGGAATTAATGGGAGCTTTGTTGGGCTGGGAATAGGAACAACCGCTTGTAACAATGGCGACCAGGCGCTGAACTGGTTCGCATTGCCTAACACAGATCACCCGGTCATCCTACAGAACTTCTACCGAATGAGCGGCGGCGCGACGAATAATGAACGATTCGAACAAGTCGGTCAGTCCTGGCTAAAACACGTTATCGTGTCATCAAAAGGAAATGCTTGCGACTTTGGCTGCACCCCCGGTTGCACTGGATCACAGCTCTGCCCCGGTTGCTCTGATACTTATGGCTCCAATTTAAATTCTACCCAAACCGGCCTGGGTTCGCGTGCCTGGATTAATCCGTTCACCGGCTCTTTCCCGTCGGGCGCGAATGATCATGCCGGACACAATCACACTGGCACGTCGCACAGGGTAACGGTGGCAATGAGCGACTTGGACCCAACGCAAAATTCAGGTGCGATTTATTTCGCCGAAGGCGGGTATGTTACTCCGAATGAGTATGTATGGTGCCAGTTACAGCCCGGGCAATGCAACATGTACAACAACGTTTCCCATCGACAGTTTACGGTTAGCGGCGGCCCAAGCATCTTCACATTCTCACCTGTTGGCCCCACGGTGCGAATGCAACCTGCTATCATGGCTTGGACAGACGCAACAGTAAGTCAGATCGAGCCTGATCCGGGTACCGATGGCATCTGGTTTATGGGTTACAAGGTGAGTAACCCCAGTCCCGGAGTTTGGCACTACGAATATGCGCTATACAACCAGAACCTCGATCGCTGTATCCAATCCTTTAGTGTGCCGCTAGGGCTCGGAGCCAGCATTAGTAACGTCGGCTTTCACGCCCCGCCTCAGGAACCCGGCTGGCCAAACGACGGCACGTTTAACAATCAGGGTTACAGCAGCCAACCTTGGGCTGTTACTCAGGCTGCCAACTCCATAACCTGGAACACGGAAACGTTTGCGCAAAACCAGAACGCGAATGCGATTCGCTGGGGCACATTGTATAATTTTCGCTTTGATGCCGATCAGCCGCCGCAAGCTGCCAATGCGACGGTTGGCTTCTTCAAAACAGGCGCACCCGTTATCGTTGCAATCCAAGTCCCGTCGGGCGGCGGCACTCCAAGTCCCACTCCCACAGCCAGCCCTACGCCGAGTTTAACGGCTACGCCTACTCCGACGGTGACGCCGACGCCCTGCGGGCAGTATACAATAACGCCCGGCAGCGATCCTATCGTGCCGGGTACCAGCGATACAGGCAATCACTGCGATGACTGCGATACGGCAGTGGCTCTCCCTTTCCCGTTTCAGTTGTACGGTCAGACCTTTAACAACGTAAGTGTCAATTCCAATGGGCGACTGGACTTTGTGTGCATGAACGAGCCGAACGGGTACATCACCAGCTGTCTGCCCGCTCCCATCAATCAGTGCCCATATGACTTCACTATCTTTCCCTTATGGCATGACTTGCTGACCACTACAGGCTTGAGCGGTTGCTCGACTTGGGCAAACGGGTGCGGCATTTTCACATCCATTTCTGGAACTGCGCCAAACCGCGTCTTTAACATCGAATGGCATGCGGTGCGCTTCGCCATTAACAGCAACACCGCGAATTTTGAGGTGCGCTTGTATGAGAACGATCCAAACAAACGCTTCGACATCATCTACGGAATGATTACCGGGATCACGGAGGCTGATACCGGGGGTGTACAAGGACCAATCGGTTTCTTCACACAAGACTTCTGCTACGTTGCACCGCCGCAGAACGTTTCGCGCGCGTACACCCAGCTACCGTGTTCGACGCCAACTCCAACGCCTACCCCGACCGCAACGCCGACGGCAACAGCAACAATCACTCCGCGGCCGACGCCACTATCAAGAGCTACCCCGACACCAAGACCGCGTCCTAGTCTACCACCGCGCCCGTAACCGATGCCAACAGGCAGTTTATGGCCTGTGGCACGTGCCTGAGCTTGCGACAATCGTGGTTGCGAGAACGACGGCGCCAAGAGAGTGACCCTAATGAGTCTATTTTCGTGTTTGTCTCGCTTCTTACCGACCTTTCGACGTTACACGTGCTGGCTCCGATAAATCTTCAGTTGGTATGGAAGCCAGAGGTGCGATCTCCCCTTTGTCCCGCGGTTGTTTCGTCATAAAATAGAGGATCGGCACGGCCATGCGGCTGATGAACAATGAGGCAATCTCTCCAGCCATCAGTGAAATCGCAAGCCCCTGAAAGATGGGATCGAACAGAATCACACTCGCGCCGACGACCACTGCCATCGCGGTCAGAAACATCGGCCGGAACCGAACTGCGCCAGCGTCAACAACCGCTTCGGCCAGCGGCATGCCTTCGGCGATTCTTTGCTCGATGAAATCGACGAGAATAATGGAGTTGCGCACCACGATGCCGGCACCAGCCATAAACCCGATCATCGACGTTGCCGTAAAAAAAGCGCCGAGCATTCCGTGTGCGGGGAGAATGCCAACGAGCGAAAACGGGATCGCCGCCATCACGACCAGCGGCGTCAGGAACGAACG
>JBLMXH010000231.1:0-2515 GCA_050257685.1 Nitrospirota bacterium | reverse complement strand
GTGACGCGAAACTGGAGCTTTGATCAGACAGCAGGTCACTGGACAATCAATGGATTCAGATTCGATCCAAACCGTGTCGATGCGAGGCCGGAACTAGGCACCACAGAAAAATGGGTATTCACAAATCCCACCGGACAGGCACACACGGTGCATATTCACGATGTTTCGCAGCAGTGTGTGAGTCGTAACGGCGGAGCATGTTACCCCTACGAAACCATGAAGGAGACCTGGTACCTGGCACCCGGCGAGGTGCTTGAGCTCAAGCTGAAGTTCACTGACCATGTGGGAATGTACATGCTCCATTGCCATATGCTGGAGCACGAGGACGACGGGATGATGACGCAATTCGAAGTGGTCCGTGCCAATCCAACACCGAGGCCCCGGCCTACTCCACGACCGCGGCCAACGCAATGACAAGTTATGACATCTCCAGCCGACCGGTAAGCCTGAAGGGCTGAGTTACTTCCCGGTTCGCAGTTGCCCCGCTAACTGGAAATGCTTTTCGGCCAGCGTTATCATGCCGAGGTCCTGGAGCCGCCGGGCGATCATCCAATGATAGAGCGGGTCGTTAGGAGTGAATTTGTCGGCTTGTTTTTCATAGGCCTCGGATTGTTCGCTATTGCCTGACGCAAGCGATGCTCCGGCAAGCTCGTTGTTTACCAGCGCCAGCTGGGCGTTGCGTTGCACAGCATCGGTCCAGACCGAAACCGCTTCCTCTCTGCGGCCGAGTTGCCAAAGTGATTCGCCTTTCTCCTGGCGCGCAAGAATCAAATCATCTCGTTCCGATAGCGCTTCATCCAAAGTAGCTCGCGCCTCGTCATAGCGACCCAGACGATTCAGGATCGCGCCGCGATAGTAGAGACTCAAAGCCTTGCTCTGATCTTTCTGGTGAGCTGCGGCCGTCCGGAGGGTTTGTACGGATCGCTCAGCGTCGCCTAACAAATATTCAAACCACGCTAGCTTCGGCAAAGCTTCACTGTTTGCGAACAACCCCGCTCTCGAAGCCACCAGGTAATGTTCTTTTCCTTCAATTATGTTTTCCCGATCCGCCGGGCTGAGCCAGCGCCCGGGATCGAGCTGCGCCAAGGCGAGTTCGTCGGGCAAATGAACCTTGTTGAAGGCGAGATTGCCAAGGAACTCGTGATACCGCACCCACCCGCAGTGCACGTTCAAGCCAATCCACGCACACGCGAACACTACAAATGCCCAGCCGGCCTTACGAATTTTGCCCGACGACTTCAGATTAAAGCAGTGAAAGGACAACTCACTCGCCCGGAGTAATCGCCACGTTTTCAAGGTGAGAAATGTTGTGACCGCAGCGCAGCCAAGCGCCATCAAAAACGGAACTAGCGCATAAACACCGCGAACAGCAAAAAAACTCCCGAGAAACACGAATGCTGCGGCGATCTCTTCAGGCCAGGTCAACGAATAATGTCTCTTAATGACATTCGATTTCGGCGCCAGTAGCGCTGGCTTTCCGTAACCGAAATAGAGCGCGTCGTTTGGGCATACGCTGACGCAATCCATGCATTTCATACAACCCGGATCGACCACCATCCCGTACTGCTTCACTTCCGCATGCACCAACACATTCGAAGTGCACGTCGCGGTGCAATGCCCGCACTGGTTGCATGCGGGCGTGACACGGATTTTTCCTGGCGAGAATTTGTCAGCGAGACCGAAGAACCCGCCATAGGGGCAGGCATAGGTGCAAAAGCCTTTCTGCCCCAAAAAATAAACAGTGACAAAGCCACAAATGAATAGAAACGGGATAGCCACTGCGACAGACGGAAACGTGGCCCAAAAATTTGTGGTCACTAGATGGTTGGTGAATTTTGGAATGAGCGGTTCGTGTCCGGGATTCGAAAAAAATCGGTAGGCTACGGGCCAGACAAACATGTACAGCGCGGCGCCGAGCGGGACGTATACAAGGAGCCGCGACCGAAACGGCTTCGGATGAAGATTCATTTTTTTTAGCAGCCACCCGCAGAGATCCTGCAACGCGAGTATGTGACAACCCCAGCCACAAACGAAACGTCCAAAGATGAGAGTCGCCAAAATTGCCAGGCTGAAAAAGATAAACCCAGCGTTCACGAAACCATTTTGCAGCGTGTACATCGTCTCCGACGGCTCGATGGGGGAAATCGTTCTGCCCATTAATCGCCACTGGATAATGTGCGCGATCATGAACAGATTCAGCGCGATCAACGCCGCCGCGCGCCACCGGCTGGTCTTCGATTTGCGAACACCGGTTTCTTGTTGTAGCCGCCTCGCTCTGTCGAGGCGCCGCGCAGAGCTTGGATCAGAACCGGCGCGGCGACGCAGCGGCGTCGCTACAGCTCCCGCTGCTTTCAATTCCCGGCTGGCACAACCACTTTTCACAGAGTTGGCGAATTTACTGCAAAACAGGCGCCACGCTAGGCGACTTAGTTGAAACGCAACCAATTTCGAGAACCATCGTCAGCAACTTATCCCGACATCTGGTTGAAGTCTTCGCTGCTGTTCCTGACAAATG
>JBLMXH010000230.1:0-4041 GCA_050257685.1 Nitrospirota bacterium | reverse complement strand
TATTGCGCGTAGACAAGTGAGCTGGGATCAGGGACAGCACGATATTTTTGGCGTCGATGCGAAAACATTTGTGCCGACGGCGCACGCGGTAAAGGCGCTTATCCATCCGGACGACCTGCCCCGTCTGCTCGACACATTCGATAATATAAATGTGAGATCAAAGACGCTGCAGACTGAATTTCGCGTATGCCGCCCGAACGGCGACGTGCGTTTATGCATTGGCGTGGCCGCCGCAAGCTTTGACGACAAAGGTCGGTTAACTTGGCTCAGCGGCGTCACGGTCGACATCACCGAACGAAAACGTGCAGAAGAGCACCGTATGCTACTCGCTGACGAAGTCGACCACCGAGCGCGCAATGTCGTTTCGGTGATTCAGGCGATGATGCGCCTGACGCACTCTGACTCGATCGACGAGTATATCGGGAAGCTTGACGGACGCATTCGGGCCTTATCGACCACCCATAAGCTGCTGGCGACTTCACGATGGGATGGTGCCGACCTTAGAAGGCTTGTTGACGAAGAACTGGCCCCGTATCACGAGAGCAACGGCGATCGAGTCGGAATCGCCGGTCCTTCGACAATGTTGGCGCCTTCGACAGCACAAACAATTGCCCTCGCGTTGCATGAGCTGGTGACGAATGCTGCGAAGTATGGAGCTTTATCGGTTGACAGCGGGCACATCGATGTAACCTGGGAAATCGGAACACGATGGCTGATCTTGCGCTGGGTCGAATCGAATGGACCGCCGATTGTGCGTCCACACCGCTGCGGCTATGGAACACGCGTTATAAAGGGCGGTATTGAGGGGCAACTCGGCGGAAAAGCCGACTTTGAATGGTTACGCGATGGGCTGCATTGCGTGTTGACAGTACCCTACAGCAAGGCCAGGGCACCCGTCTTCAGGCGAATGGTCTCTGAGCGAATGCACGACAATGGTATACATGCAACCGCGCGCAAAGAGAGCGGTCCGAACAGGTATATCCTGCTCGTAGAAGACGAGCCGACAATTTCGATGATGCTCGCAGACATGCTGATCTCGAATGGACAGCAGGTCGATGGCCCTTACAGCGAACTAAAAGAGGCGCTTGTAGCCGCAACCCACAACAATTTGCACGCTGGCATTTTAGATATCAACCTCAATGGCCATACCGTGTATCCGGTTGCCGATGTACTCACCAAACGCAACATCCCGTTCATTTTTGTAACTGGTTACGGCACCGACGCGATTGAACCGCGGTACAATCATGTTCCGGTAATGCAGAAGCCGGTAGAGCCAGAAATAATATGGGCAGCATTAGAGCAATTATCTTGTAAAGCGTCTCAATAAGATAAGTTGACACCTAAATCAACAAATCAAGCGCTCAAGTCCGCTGTGGGCCAATAGACGCGTGTTTATATCTATCTAGAAGGATCTGCCATACCGGGCCGGTTCGCCAACCCACCTTCTAATCGTGATTGAAAACGCCAGTCGTCTCCCGGTCAAGTCTTTCATTGATGACGACGACTTTCTTGTGGTCGTAGTCACGCCAGTGGCGATAGTGATGCTCGCCACTCTTATTGGTGACAGTCGCGTTTTCCCCGTTGGCCGCAAGCGGCAATACAATAGCGGTCAGCATTAAAACTGCAATTGCGAGTCGCATAAGTCCCATCTGAGTCTCCTGTCGGATTTGAGCCGCAACGGCTGGTTCGGCGTGATTTTTTCATGTGTACGCCAGTCGATTTTTCATGTGTACGCCGGTCGAAATGTAATTCGTGGCAATTTCCAAGCATCTCTAGGGACGAAAGGGCCCCCGAATTGAAAATTTTTGACCAGGTCAGGCCACTGCGGTGCGTATTAGCGGAATTCGAAATAACGGGGTTCATTTGCCACCAGAAAAAAGTTGTCTCCGTGCGCAGCCTCATTGTCCCATGCCGACAGACGTTTTTATTGCGTGACTACTGCCGATACAGCTTCTACGTGGGCGCTAAACTCGCGCTCACCAGCTGATACTGCGCGCGTACGCAAACGGTTACAGGTTTCTGATGTCACTTCTTGATGATCGTTGTAGTGCCCGAACCGATTGTTTCGTCGTGGCAGATCTTTACTGTTTTCATATGGTTCTCAGCTTCAATTCTGGCACCAAACGGAGTGCCAATTACGATGCCCACACTCGACTCCGGTTTTTGCGACACGATGTGGCACACCTTAGTCGTCGGATTTTGTACGATGTAGTATTCGTCTGCCATAGCCGGCGTTGCGAGTACGGCAATGGCGACGGCTAGCAAGATTTTCCGATTCATTTTGATCCTCCTGATTTCTAGTTTTGCAAATGGAACGCGACCAGATAACGTCAGTCGCTCGTACATTGTTCCGCTCAGTTCACAATCTTTCCAACTTATTGCGAAAATCTTTCGAACTAATTGCTGAGAGGCCCTGGCAAATTGAGGACCACGGAGTGCATGGCTGGGAGGCGGTAATTCAGTGTGCAAATGCCGAAATACAGAAAGGTAAACACTGTTGCGTGTGCCGAAAACGAGTGACGAGTCTTTTCAACCTTCGGAGAATTCCAAAACGCTAATTTACTGCACCAGGTGACTATATTCTGGGTGCCTGTCGATAAAGGCTTTCACGAAGGGGCATTTTGGCAACACCTTCAAGCCCTGCGCCTGTGCGATTTCGAATTCGCCGCGCACCAAGCGCGAACCGATGCCGCGGCCTTCGATGTTTCTGGGCACTTTGGTGTGCGTTATCGTAAGTATCTCATTGAAAAGGCGTATTTAGAAAACGCCATGTGGCTATTCGCTTCGAGTTCGAAGCGGTGGCAAGCAGTATTGTCGTGGACGTTATTCTGCATGACTTGGCAACCTGTGGGAGGAATCGTTTGCTAAAGGCGAGGCCGGCGCCGAATGGGACGGCATCAGCCCTGGTGTGGGACGATGATGCCAGGGCGGGTCTTGGCGTGCGCTTGCATGGCGTAGCTGAGGACCTCTCATCTCGTTCGCATTTTACGATGGACAAGCATCGGCCGCTCAGCCGATACCGAGTGGAGGCTGGAAAAGTGTTCCTGAGTGCTTCGTGTAGCGCCTTTTCCTCGCGCCTACGCTTCTCGTCCTCATCTCCTTTTGCGGGGCGAGACGATTGCGTACATGCGGTAAATTGGACGGGAGAATTAATACCTCTCGTTGCGATGTGCATAGAATATATCGCGCGGCTGCCTGCTAAAGGGAACCTGAAACTTTAACTCTTACTCGCTGATCTTGGTTCCAATGAGCATTGGCGTCTTCTTAATGTTAGGACCAGCCGTTCAAAACATGAGGCAAGAGCATTTTGCCAGGTAGGAATTCTACGTTGGCGGCCTCACTTAAATTCAAGAGCGACCCGTTTTGGTCGGAACAAGATTTGAGGACAGGCGTTATTTTCAGGACCGCCCGTCCCCGCCCCCCGCCCCGCGAAAGGGTGGTCAATGGCCGCGCGACACCTGGGTTGCGCGGCCATTTATTTTTGTGGCCTAACTTTGTCGGAACATGAGGCGTTGTGGACCGCAAGGTTCACCTCAATAAGCCGTCGCAGAAAACCACGGTGGAATGGCAGATTGCCACCTGAGTCACAAATTTTAACTTTTATTCTTTGGCCTTGGTTCCAATGAGCGTTTCGCGGCGGACGCCTGTCAGCCCGGTCTTTACCGTCACATCTTTGGAGCATTATGTACGTTGCGGCATTTACAGATATGTTGTCCGCGTCTTGGCAAATGTGCGCAAATTCGATTGGGTATTTTTTTGGAACCGGCGCCGATCGTGACGAGTTGTGCTTGCAGACAGTGAGCGATTGGAGTGCGGATGCAACCCGCCGCCAGTAGTGGCCGCGCAATGTCTGGCCGGAACGTTTGGTTCGCGCGCTTTGCGCAAACCATTGCGCACTGGACCGGCCAGCCGGTCATTTTTCTTCTGGCGGTGTTGGTCGTCGCAGTTTGGGGCATTTCAGGTCCGATATTCAATTTTAGCGATACCTGGCAGCTGGTCATCAATACCGGCACGACCATCGTCACATTCCTCATGGTATTT
>JBLMXH010000229.1:0-4472 GCA_050257685.1 Nitrospirota bacterium | reverse complement strand
TGCTATTCGATCACCTCGTCGGCACGAGCGAGGAGCGAGGGCGGCACAGTGATTCCAAGCGCCTTGGCGCTCTTCAGGTTGATAATTGTGGTAAACCTATCTGCTTGATAGATCGGTATCTGGTCGGGCTTCTTTCCCTTTAGGATCATGTCTACATAGTCTGCGCCGCGACGGAACATGTCCGACACGTCGACTGCGTAGGCCATTAACCCACCAACATCGACAAAGCTCCGATAAGGATAAAGTGCGGGAAGGTGCTGCTTTGCCACCAGTCGGACGATTAGATTGTGCTGCACATTGTTTTCTACGCCGTCACTGACTAACAGTGCCTGCACGTGCTCGCGATTGAGCACTCCAAAAACACGTAAATACTCAGGCTCTTTGTATACTCCTTTCAGAGGTGGCGCGATTAGTGTGACCGAGAACCGGCGGGCCGCTTCGCGCACCTTAGCTCCCTGAGGACCTTCCCAGAACGGCTCCGAACAAAGGAATCCGATGCGGGTCGATGTCGGAACTGCCTCAAGCAGCAACTCGAGCCGTTTGCCCCAGATGTCCTCCCCGGCGTCTGCACTGATGCCGGTAATGTTGCCTTCCGGACTTGCAAGACTGGCAACAATACCAAATGCCACCGGATCGCCCATTAATGCGACTATCGGAATGGTATGTACTAGCGCTTTGAATCGGAGGACCAGCGGATTATTTGAAGTGAAAATTACGTCAGGTGAGGCACCCACGACGTCGCGAACCATTGGATCGTAACGCGCAGTATCTTGTTCGGCAGAAAAACGCAGAACGACGGTGTTCTTACCTTCGATATAACCCAGTCGACGCAATTCCTTGAAGAATGGTCCATAAACAGAACCGGTTTCGCTCATGACTGAGACGGGGGCAGAGGGCGAAGTTACCGCTATCCGATAAATCTTGGCTGGCTGCTGAGCACGGGCGACGAACGGCCATGCAGCCGCCGTGCTGCTCATCAAACGAACGAATTCTCGCCGGTGCATGCCCGCTCCAAAGCCAGAAGACGAGTACTTCGATAGAAGCGGAAAATGACATATTTTTTTCATTCGATCACCTCGTCGGCTTGGGCGAGCAGCGTGGCCGGCATCGCAAGACCGAGCGCCTTGGCTGTCTTTAGATTGATAGCCATCTCGAATTTGGTAGGCTGCTGAATCGGCAGATCGGCCGGCTTTGCGCCTTTTAGAATGCGATCAACGTATGATGCAGATCGCCCGAATAGATCCACCGTATCGATCCCATAAGAGATCAAGCCACCTTTCTTTACATAGAACACGAAGGGATAGATCGTCGGCAAGCGATATTTAGTCGCCAGATTTACAATCAAACCACTATTTGCCGACGAAAGCGCAGAAGAGAACACTATAAGAGCACCATTCGGTTCTTTTGCAAACGTGGAAATTGCTCCGTCGATGTCTGATCTGGTTCGGATTGCCACAAGGCTGAGTTCGACGCCAAAAGATGGACTAAGCTTCGCCATACCACGCCAACGAGCCATATAGCCCGCGTAATAGGGATCCATCAGGACACCAACTCTGGACGCAGCCGGCATAATCTCCTTCACAATCCCAAGCCACTTTCCCCCGGTTTCAATGTCGAATGAACTGAATCCTGTTATGTTGCCGCCGGGGTTTGCCAGACTGCTTACTTAGCCGGCCGCTACCGGATCGCTGACCGCTACAAAGACAATCGGAATTTTGTCAGTTGCCGATCGAGCCGCTTCCAATCCAATCGTACTACCGGCCACGATTACTTCGGGTTCTAAAAGAATAAGTTCCTTTGCAAATTGTTTGGCAAGGTTAGGCTCGCCACCCGACCACCGCACAAATAGTGACACGTTCCGCCCACCAACCCATCCCAATCGCTCAAGTCCAGAAATAAATTGTTTGAACTGCCGCTGTCCCCGAGCGTCCTCAACCCGAGACGGCATGATAAGACCAATTTTTCGCACCGGACCAGCTTGCTCGGCTTGGGCTACGAAAGCCCAGCAAAAAGAACTAAATCCCGCGATGAACTCACGCCGCCTCATGTTGCCTCGCTCGTTCTAGTGGCCATAAACGAGTATACCGCAACAGGCGGAAAACTGTGCAACACATCGTCCTAGCTACACTAGTTCGCAGAACTCAGTGGGCCCAACTGCGAGAATAGCCACTATGCCCACTCCGCTGCTCACAGCGGCGCAATAGTCGACGAGGGTGCACTTCGCCTTCGGGTCAACAGACTGACATGGAAGCTCGCGAGCTGACCCTCCGGCTGCTTGCCGAAATGGGCCGCTAAGGCGCGGCGCCTCAGCGAGAGCGAAATTTCTTTTCGCCCGTGATGGTCATACGTCCCCCCAGCCGATTAAAACTGCTGACGAAGCCAAGCCTAAATGGATCATCGGCTTGGCCCGAATGCGAGGTGACGCGACGTCAGCTATTGCGCCGCTGTCGGCGGGCGTATCGCTACTAGGTGAGTGATCTGGCGACCAATCCTCAGTTTCTTCCAACTAGTGGACTGCCAGTATCGCAAGCAACAACTTGCGCTGCAAAAATCTTTTCAGATTTGCTCGCGGGAACCCGCTGCCTAACAACCGCTTTCCGCCTAGTGTAAACATTGCCCTGTTTGGATCGGAATCCAGCGTTATTCGATCAACTCGTCAGCGCGGGCGAGTAGCCAAGGTGGCAAAGTTAAGTTCATCGCTTTCGCTGATTTAAGATTTACAACTAAATCGTATTTCGTTGGAAGATAAACGGGAAGCGCGTCCGGCGTAACCCCTTTGAGGATGAGACCAGTATAGACGCCGGCACGAAACATTGTTTCTCGGATGCTTCCATTGAAGCTCATGAGACCGCCAGCGACGGAGAAACTCCGCAAAGAGCCAATAGCGGGGATTGAGTACTGAGTAGTTAGTGAACCTAATCTTGTGCTTTCAGCCAAAAAAAGTGTATCCACCGAAACGATTAGACCGTCGAGACGTTCACGCCGGATATTCGCGAATATTTCGTCCATCTGAGTCGGAGAGTTGGCTTTCAGTATCCGAATTGTTAATCCGAACTTTCTTGCTGCGTGCTCGATATCTCGCGCTTCCGCGAGACCGGTTTGTTTCGGGTTGATCAGAAGACCAAAATTTTTGGCAGACGGCAATGCTGAAGCGAGCATTTCCAGTTTCTTGGGACCCAGTGAATGTCCGAAGCTCGTAGCTCCCGTAATGTACCTTCCAGGATTGTTAACACTCGCGACGAGACCGCTCTCTACGGGATCGTCGCCCAGAGCAAAGACAATAGGCACGCGACGAGTCCTTTTCGATTGCGCTGCCTTAGCGGCATAGGCCGCATCTCCCATCGTAGTGATCACTTTAGCGCCAACGTTCAGCAATTCCGCTGCCAGAACGGGTAAATGCTCGTACTGGCCTTCAGCCCAACGATACTCAATCCATACGTTCTGCCCCTCCACAAATCCCGCCTCTTTCAAGCCTTCCCGATAGGCCTGCAAAAACAATGTGGCGTTGCCGCGCGCGATTGGACTGAGAAACCCAATTACAGATTTTGAGCCGGGCTGCGCTATGGCCGTCATCGGCCAAACCGCCATGCTGCCAACCAGAGAAAGAAAGTCGCGGCGCCTCATTCAATCACCTCGTCGGCACGGGCGAGCAGCGAACTGGGCACGGCAATACCGAGCACTTTAGCCGTCTTGAGATTGACCACGAATTGGTACTTGAGCGGGAATTGCACAGGTAGGTCGGCAGGCTTCTCACCACGCAGGATGCGATCAACATAGCTCGCAGCCCGGTGATAATTCTCCCTAATGCTAACGCCGTACGACATAAACGCACCGTCTTTGGCAATAGGCCGGAGTGGGGCAATGAGTGGCAGATGGTGTCGCAGGGCTGCCGCAATAATCGTCTTGCGGTGTGAAAGGGGATAGGGGTCCGGTAGAATTGCGATAGCCCCGCCCGATTGTTGGGCGAAAGTAGTAATCGCATTCTCAATTTCAGGATTGCTGCGTACGGGCATGGAGGACACTGAAATTCCTAGCGACTTTCCAGCGGTTTCGGCAGGTTGTACGAAAGATGAGGCATTAGCGGCGGTATCGGGATTAAAAAGTAAGGCTACACGCGTCACTCGCGGATCGGCTTCCTTGAGCAGTTCCACCCACTTGCCGCCCAGGGATGGCTCGAACGGCGTGAATCCCGTCAAGTTGCCCCCGGGCCGAGCTAAGCTCGCAACGTAGCCCATACCAACGGGATTGCTGACCATGATAAATACAATTGGCAACGTTCGCGTTACCTTTCGAAGCCCGACCAAATTAGCCTCGCTGCTGGACATAATCACATCGGGTCGGATGGAAACGAGCTCCGCCGCATACTTTTTGATCAGGTCGGGTTCACCGCGGGTGATGCGAATCTCGAGGTGGGCGTTCTTTCCTTCGATCCATCCTAGCTCTTGAAGGCCATCGCGAAACGCTGCAACATT
>JBLMXH010000228.1:0-4531 GCA_050257685.1 Nitrospirota bacterium | reverse complement strand
GTTTGGGAGAAGGAGCGCTTTGATCGCTACATACGGTCAGGCCGCGATCTGGAGGAGAAATTTCATTACATTTTGCGCAATCCATGGGATTCCGGCGTGGCCAAGCAGAATGAAGATTATCCATGGATCTGGACCCAGCATGACGAGGCGCCCAATGAAAGTTCGTTTCCGCGGGACGCCGAAACCAGCACGCGGGACGCGTGCGCTACCCAGAGGTGCGAGACATGACCGAGAAACAACTCGCTGAATTTTTTGTCGAGCAGCATGTTCTGCAACCTTCGCAAGCAGATGATGTGTTGAGCGAAGTAGAGTTGAACGGCAAAACCGTCGCGCAGGCAATGATCGATGGCGGCTTTATTGATGAGCCCAGCTTTTATGAAACCATTGCCAATGGTCTTGGCACTGAATTCGTCGATTTAAGTCAGTATGAAATTGCGCCGGAGATTTTACGTCTGATTCCCGGCGGTCTGGCGCGCTTGCACGGGGCGTTGCCGCTTGATCTGAGCGACACCACGCTGCGCGTGGCACTGGTCGATCCCTTTGACCTGCATGTCGCTGAGGACCTGCGCTTCGCACTCGGCAAAGACATTCAGGTAGTCGTCTCGCCGCCTGAGCAAATCGAGGAGCTAATCAAGCAGTATTACGGTACCGACACCACGAGCATGGAAGAAGTGCTCAAACAGCTCGGTGAAGCCGGTGAAGCGCTGCAATTACGTGAAACCGACGGCCACGCTGCGGTTGAAGCTGAGGCGAATGCGACGCCGATCATCCGTTTTGTGGATTTGATTCTTTACCAAGCGATCCAGGATCGTGCCAGCGATATTCATTTTGAGCCGTTCGAAAACGAATTCAAAATCCGCTATCGCGTTGATGGCGCGCTTTACGAGATGTCGCCGCCACCGCGGCATCTGGCGCTACCAGTGATTTCACGCGTGAAAGTTATGGCGAATATGAATATCGCCGAGAGACGGCTGCCGCAGGATGGCCGGATTCAAAAACACATCGCAGGGCGCAATGTTGATCTGCGAGTTTCAACCTTACCGACGCAATTTGGCGAAAGCTTGGTGCTGCGGGTGCTGGATCGCAGCATTGTCAATCTGGATCTGGAAGCGCTCGGCATGCCCGATTATATCTACAATTTTCTGCTCGAAATGATCGAGCGCCCGAACGGGATTTTCATTGCTACCGGACCGACGGGCTCAGGAAAAACTACGACGCTCTACTCCTGTTTGCGCAAGATCAACACGATCGATTCGAAGTTGATCACTGCGGAGGAACCAGTCGAATACGACCTCGAAGGTATCGTTCAGGTGCCGGTAAACGATGCCATCGGTTTGACCTTTGCGCGCGTGTTGCGGCACTTTCTACGCCAGGATCCTGATCGGATTATGGTTGGCGAGACGCGGGATCTCGAGACGGCGCAGATTGCCATCCAGGCTTCGCTCACTGGCCATCTGGTGTTTACCACGCTGCACACGAATGATGCACCAGGTGCGATTACGCGCTTAATCGATATGGGCGTGGAACCGTTCCTTATTTCGTCGACGTTGGAAGCCGTCCTCGGCCAGCGGCTCTTGCGCAGCATTTGCAGTCATTGCCGTGCGCCGTACCGGCCGAACGATTCTTTGCTCGCCGAGCTCGGGGTTTCCCGTCGCGATCTCGGCGAAAAACAATTTTTCTATGGCAAAGGTTGCGACCTCTGCAACAACACTGGCTACAAGGGGCGAAAAGGAATTTACGAGCTTCTCAGAATCACAGATCCAATTCGTGAACTGATTAACGAGCGATCGCCAACTGTTACGATCAAGCAAAAGGCAATCGAGCTTGGAATGATTGCACTGCGGCAGGACGGTTTGCGCAGCATCTTCGCAGGCGACACAACGATCGAAGAAGTGCTGAGATACACCTGAGGAAATGACGAACCACGAATGACGAATTCGGTCGGAACATTGACTTGCAGTCTATCCAGCCACCGAATTGACAATCCGCTGGCGAGACCGCAGCGGAGAACATCTCTGCTGGTCGCACAGGGCAAAGCCCTGTGTCCCACTCGCCCTTCATCATTCGACATTCTATCGTTCGCCGTTCAAGACAGACTCGACACCGGGCGGTGATTTACCTAGACTAGGCTCCCCCATGCCACGTTTTAACTACGTAGCTCTCGACGCTCGCGGGCAGGAAGCGTCCGGATTACTCGAAGCGGTTTCAAGCAGCGCAGCAATCAGTCAACTGCGTCAGGCCGGTTATTTCCCGACGAGCGTTATCGAGGAGGCCATAATCAGCGGCGATGGTAAGGAAGCTCATGGGCGGGCGGCAAAGGCCGCGCGCGCGACAAAGCCGCGTGCGAAAAAAGGCATCGTTCTTTTCCAGCGCAGGAAAGTTAAGTCGAAAATTTTGATGATCTTTACCCGCCAACTGGCGACGTTGATTGATTCCGGCCTGCCGCTGCTCAGAAGCTTGAACGTCCTGGCAAAGCAGGAACGTGACAATGTGATGAAAAAGACAATCGAAAAGCTCGCCGACTCTGTGCAGAGCGGCAGCACGTTTTCGGACGCACTGGCGCTGCATCCGAGGATCTTCAACGATCTGTACGTCAACATGGTCAAAGCGGGCGAGGTGGGCGGCGTGCTTGAGTTGGTGCTTACCCGGCTTTCTGAATTTCAAGAGAAAGCCGCCAAGATTAAGAACAAGGTGCTGTCGGCGATGGTGTATCCGATCATCGTAATGACCATGGCGGTGGGAATTTTGTGTTTCCTCCTCATCTTCATTGTGCCGCGGTTTGAAGTAATTTTTCACGACTTGCTTGGCGACAAGCCGCTGCCACCGGTAACGCAGTTCGTTCTCGGCGTTAGCGGTTTCATGAAAGAACACGGACTGGTCTTGCTTGGAGCTCTGGTGGCGATTGTGGTCATCTACAATTTTATCGGTCGCACTCGTAAAGGGCGACTCGCCATCGACATTTTTAAATTGCGGATGCCGCTCTTCGGCAACCTGAATCGTAAAACGGCAATCTCCCGTTTTGCGCGGACACTGGGAACCCTGGTCACGAGCGGTGTCCCGATTTTGCAGGCATTGAATATTACCCGCGAGACTGCTGGCAATGCCGCCATCGCTCGCGCAATCGCCCGGGTGCACGACAGCGTCAAAGAAGGTGAGTCGATCGTGCAACCACTCGAAGCCAGCAAAACATTCCCGCCGATGGTGGTTAGCATGATCGATGTCGGAGAAGAAACCGGCAAACTTCCCGAGATGCTGCTAAAAGTTGCGGACGTCTATGATGATGAGGTCGACAATGCAGTAGCCGCTTTAACCTCGATGCTCGAACCGATAATGATCGTGTTTTTGGCAGTGATCGTCGGCACGATCGTGCTTGCTTTGTTCACGCCGCTGATCAGCATCATCACCGGCTTGCAACAGCAAACGTGACCCGCAGCGCGGAAATGACGAAGAACGAATAACGAATAACGAATGACGAAGGAAGTTCTCCCCGAACATTGCAGCGGCGTTCGCCGCGGCGAAGGCCTGACGAGTTTCGACGCCGTTTGCCGCGGCGAGCCCCGCTACAACGCTTTCACTCTGATCGAGCTGATCGTGGTCATCGGCATCATCATCATCCTTTCCGGATTGGTCTTGAGCACGGTCGGCTACGCGCGAAAGAAAGGCGCTCGAGCCCGCGCAGAAACCGAAATCGCCGCCATGTCGGCAGCGTGTGAAAATTACAAGGCGGATAATGCAGTCTATCCCAGCAACAACGATACCAATGGTCTTGATCCAACCGCGAATTTTGATTCCAGTCCTCCACCTCCCGGGCAAACGAACGCGTATAGCCTGGCCGGCCTTTCGCTCTATGAAAAATTACTAGGGGTGACCAGCGGTAACAGATCCGAGACTCCGACCACACGGACTTACTTCACTTTCAAGCCGAACATGCTCCACCCACCGCCACCATCAACGGATGACGTTGTGGGCATACGTGACCCTTTTGGGAATCTCTACGGTTACTCAACAAAGAAAGCATCCGATCCGACAACTAACGGCTATAATCCTACCTTCGACTTGTGGAGCACTGCAGGCGGGACCGCTAGCAGCGACACTCCTAAGTGGATTAAAAACTGGTAGCTGCGGTTGTAGGGCCTTTCTGTGAAACGCCATCTGCGAAACGGCGGTGCGACCCATGGCGTCTGACACAGATGGCCTACAAATTTGCGGAAGATTAACGGCTATCCCTCAGCCGAGAACTTTTCGCACGCACACAGCCGGCGGTGAGAGACCGCCGCTACAGCACTGAACCCTTCTAACCTTCGGTCGTGCGCACCACGACTTCGACGCGTCGATTGGGACTTTGTTCTTCGATCGAGCCGTTCGGCGAAGCGCGGAATTTCGTGGCGCCGAAGCCGTGTGTCTGGATTTGCGCAGGGTTGATTTGCATGACCTCGACCAGATAGCGTTTTACGCTATCGGCGCGGCGCTGGCTCAAATCGAGGTTGTATTCAAACGTGCCGAATGAATCCGTGTAACCTTCCACGGAAAA
>JBLMXH010000227.1:0-3843 GCA_050257685.1 Nitrospirota bacterium | reverse complement strand
CATCGCGATAGCTCCACCCCAGCACCCGGCCTACGTCGCGCACCACGCTTTTTGCCTTTAGTTTGCCAAAGGTGATGATCTGCGCGACGCGACGCTCACCGTATTTCTGACGGACATATTCAAGGACTTCGCCGCGGCGCGCTTCGCAAAAATCCACGTCGATGTCCGGAGGGGAAACGCGATCGGGATTCAAAAATCGCTCAAAAATCAGTCCGAACTGAAGCGGATCGATATTGGTGATCCCAAGAACAAAAGCGACGATTGACCCCGCAGCCGAGCCACGTCCGGGTCCGACAGGAATGCCTTTCTCCTTGGCGAAATGAATGAAATCCCAGACGATGAGCAGGTAGCTCACAAAGCCTGTTGTTTCCAGAACGCTAAGCTCATACTCGAGCCGCCGAGCCAACTCCGGATCGCTCGTTGCGCGCTCCCCGTAACGCGCGCGCAAGCCACGGTAGCAAAGCTCGCGCAAATAGCCTTCGCGCGTCTCGTCGGCCGGGACCGGATACTCCGGATATTTCGAGCAGCCGAACTCTAGATTGAGATTACAACGTTCGCCGATTAGGAGCGTGTTTGTGATCGCCCCGGGGAAATCACCGAACACCTGCCGCATCTCAGCCGGTGATTTGAAATACAATTCCGGCAGGTAACGCATCCGCGTCTCGTCCTGCACCATCTTGCCTGTGCCGATGCAAAGCATGACGTCGTGCGCCTCGTGATCGGTTCGGCGCAGAAAATGCACGTCGTTCGCGGCCACCAGGCCGACACCAAGGTCTTTCGCCATCCGTACGAGCTCCGTGTTGCACCTCTTTTGCTCGTCCATCCCATGGTCGTGCAATTCCATGAAAAAGTTTTCCGCACCGAGAATGTCCCGATACGCGACAGCGTTCTGTTTCGCTTTTTCGATGTTGTTTGCCTGGATGGCGCTGTTGATTTCTCCGGCGAGGCAGCCGCTTAATCCGATCAAACCAGTCGAGTGCGCCGCCAGCAAGTCCTTGTCGATCCGCGGCGCGTAATGAAAACCATCCAAGTGCGCCGTCGTAACAAGCTTCACAAGGTTCCGATAGCCCGCTTCGTTTTCCACCAGCAAGGTAAAGTGATACGCTGAATCCCGTCGTGATGGCGGCCGGTCCTTGTGCGATCCCGGGGCCACATAAACCTCGCAGCCGATGATCGGTTTCACACCGGCCCGCTGCGCTTCCTGGTAGAATTCAATCGCGCCAAATAGATTGCCGTGATCGGTCATCGCCACGGCAGGCATGCCGAATTCCGCGGCTTTTTTCATCAGCTCCTTCATTCGGATACTTCCATCCAGCAACGAATATTCGGTGTGCAGATGGAGATGAACGAAAGAGTCGCGAGACATCAGTTTTCAGTATTAGACGCCAAAGAATTTTGGCAAATTTACCTACGTATCTGCCTCCGTTGATGCGAAATTGCCGGGTGCGCCTTCAGTCGCGGCGACGCCTCGAACGATTCAAACCGCTCAGTCGATTGGATTCTTCCACTTGAGCCCTTTGAACCGCGCAAAATCAGCATCAGTGGTTTGCAAAATACAATTATGTTCAACGGCCAAAGCGGCAAGGTGTGCATCCGTCACGAGATTCCCGACGGCCTTGCCGTCACGAAGCATCCGTTGAAAAATTATCCAGTGGTGCTCAGTCGGATGAATTAAGCGGACGCACGGTTGTTCGAACCAGGATTGTATGCGTTCGACGGCTTCTGGAATTGTCAGCGGGCGGCGAAACGCTCGTTGGTTTGTACCGATACGGACATACGTCGTCAAGACGCTCCAGCAGAGACAAACGGGCTCGAGACCGCTCAATTGTTTTTCCCACCAGGTGCGTGCGGCTTGATGAGATTCTGAAACGGTGTCCTCCGCGTACAGCAGCAAGTTTGTATCGACCAGGATCACCGATGGTGTTCTCCTTCAAGGCGATCCAGCAATTCCGCAATGTTGTCGTAGCTGAAGCCCGGGCGCAGACCAAGCGGACGACCTTTCATCCGATACGGCTTGGCGCGAGGCGGTTTAAGCACTTCATCCAGACCGATGCGCAAAGCGGTGTTAATGATTTGCTTGAACGGCTTGTGAAGTTTCGCCGCGCTCTTCTTCGCCTTGGCTGCGACATCCGGATCGAGAGTCAAGGTGGTCCTCATAAATGCATCATGATGCCTTATATCAGGTTGTCAAGATGCGTGCCCCCGCTTGGAGCTTCCGCCGCCTCTCCCCGTTCCAGAAGGGGGGAGGATTAAGGTGAGGGGTTGGCGCGTTCCAAAGTCTCAACGAAAGTGAATTAATCCCTCACCCTCCCCCTCTCCCTTCACAAGGGAGAGGCGACCGGACCGCGTATCGTGTGCCATTCAGTCTTCGCCGAACAAACCAACCGGCAAATAGCCCATTGATCGGGAAAAAATTCTTGATTGCATTCACATCGGGCAATTGCTATGAGAGCGCGTGCTGCGGATGGCTTTCGGTTGCAAAGCACCGCGCCGTGCTGAGTTTACATCGACATGAAAAAGCTGGAAGCCATCATCAAACCATTCAAGCTCGAAGAGGTCAAAGAAGCGCTGGCCGAACTCGGCATCGAAGGGATGACCGTTACGGAAGTAAAAGGCTTCGGACGGCAGAAGGGACATACCGAAATCTACCGGGGCAGCGAATATACGGTGGATTTCCTGCCGAAAGTGAAGGTGGAAGTGGTGATGGCGGACGATTTGATTGAAAAGGCCGTCAATGTGGTGGTCAACGCGGCGAAAACCGGCAAGATCGGCGACGGAAAGGTGTTTGTGCTACCGGTCGAACACGCGGTGCGCATTCGCACAGAAGAAATCGGCGAAAAAGCGGTGTAGCCTGCCTGGCACGCCGCGTAAAAGCGTTGAATCGTTACAACGTTAAAACGATTGGTATTTCACCGTTGGACAATGTAACGATGTAACCTTCCAACGATTTAACTTTTGTAACCCTTCAATCCCTCAACTCTCAACGAATAAGCTATCAATTCTGAATATGGCCAAAGACAAAACTCCCTCCGACGTCAGCAAGATGGTTAAAGACCAGGGCGTAAAGCTCGTGGATTTCAAATTCACCGATCTGCCTGGCACTTGGCAGCATTTCACCACCACGCTGAGCGAATACAGCGACGAAGTTTTTACCGAAGGACTCGGATTCGACGGGTCGAGCATTCGCGGCTGGAAAGTGATTAACGCTTCCGACATGCTGGTCATTCCCGATCCGGCAACGGCATGGATCGATATCTTCAACGCCGAGCCGACGCTCTCTCTCATTTGCACCATTGTGGACCCGATCACGCGGGAGCCGTACGACCGAGATCCGCGCGGCATCGCCGAAAAAGCTGAGACGTATCTCAAGAGCACCGGCATCGCTGATACTGCGTTTTTCGGGCCGGAAGCGGAGTTCTTTATTTTTGATGACGTGCGATTTACCAACACCGGGAACGCGTCGTCATACATCGTCGATAGCGCCGAGGGACATTGGAACAGCGGTCGCGAAGAATTTCCAAACCTTGGATACAAGATTCGACCGAAGGAAGGTTATTTCCCCGTGCCTCCAATGGACACGTTGCAGGACATTCGCAACGAAATGGCGCTCGAGATCGAGAAAGCCGGGATTCCTGTGGACAAACAACATCACGAAGTCGCTACCGCCGGCCAGGCTGAGATCGATGTCCGATTCGCGCCGCTGAAAGTGATGGCGGACTCGATGCAGTATTACAAATACATCATTCGCAACGTCGCCCGCCGCCATAACAAGACCGTGACGTTCATGCCGACACCGGTATTCGGCGATAACGGCTCGGGCATGCACACCCACATCTCCCTCTG
>JBLMXH010000226.1:0-17422 GCA_050257685.1 Nitrospirota bacterium | reverse complement strand
CCCTCGTCGAATCTCCGAGACTTAGCGAAAGGTACGAGCCTGCCAACTCAGAAAAGTTCGTGATCGCGAGGCCGCGATCGCCAGCACGCGAGCCGCGTGCGCTCCCCAGAATCACCTCTTTGCACGCTCAGAACGACCGATAAAAGTCCGCACAAAATAGAGAACCGACGACAATACGAGCACAATGCCAGTCACGAGGAACTCGCGAACCGTGGCATGGAAGAGAATCCAAATGATGGCGACAATTGCCAGCGCGGGCACAATTTTCATTCCAGGGAAATTGAATGGTTCACCATCCGAGCGCACATCGCGAGACACCAAGACCCAGCATGCAGCACAGCAAAGCAGATACATCAGCAAAACCGCTACGTTTGAAAGGACCGCCAGCTTCTCGAATGTGCCGCTGATTGAAAGCACAAACGCGAGTGCTGCATAGGTGATGATTGCAACGTCCGGTGACCGATAGCGCGGGTGCACATGCGCAAAGAACTGCGGCAATGCACCATCGCGACCGAAGGCAAAAATCATACGCGGTGAGCTCAGGATATCGCTCGTCACAAATCCGAATGCAGAGATGCTCGCTCCAGCCAGCAGAACCATGCGGCCTAAATTGCCGAGAAATGTCGCCGCCGATTCGGCAAGAGGCGCGTCGGGATGATTTGCAACATCCGGACCGAGGGTGCCCTGCGCGACGAGCTGGATCATCAGGTAGATGATTGTCGTGATCACCAGCGCGAGATAAGCAGAACGCGGAACGGTACGCGCCGGGTTCTTTACTTCCCCACTTGGAATCAAGGCCACTTCGATCCCCACAAACGCGAAGATCAAAAGGATCACCGCATCGCCTAACGACTTGCTGCTCGGCCAACCGCTCCAGGCCAGGTTCGGCGCGTGAATAAAGAATATTCCGACAGAAATGAACAATAGCAGCGGCAAAAGCTTGGCCACCGTAATCACGGTAACGGCACCTGCGCCCTGGCGGACGCCGCGAATATTGATCAGGACGAGGAACCCATAAACGGTCAGCATTACGATAATTCGGATTACGGGACTGCCGAGAAACGGCACCACCAGGGCCACCGAGTTTGCCAATACGTTTACCACGCCGGCAACCGCGCCGAGAGCTGTCAAAAAATAGAGCATGCCCGCGAGGAATCCGACATAGCGGCCAAACGCCACTTCAACATAGGCATAAAGACCACCCGTCAATGAAACGCGACTGCCGGCAATCGCGAAACATGTGACGAACAAGACCATGGCGATCGCACAGCAGACAAATGCGAGGGGCGCTGCAGATCCCAGGCCTTTGGCAACTGTCGCTGGAATCACGAAAATTCCAGCACCGATCGTCGAGCTGACGATATTCGCTGTAAGCGCTGGAATTCCAATGCCGCGAACCAGTTGATGATCGATCCGCTCTTCCTGTTGTATCCACGGTGGCGACTGATCGGCCATCGGCGCATCCTCAGTGATTGGGTTGTTTAACGCAAGAGCGCGAGTTAAGTTCCACGCGCCAAGGAGGGTGCTTTTGAAATGGGTGGGGATTGCAATATGGGTGCGCTATTGGATGACTTACTCCCGATCCGTCCACAATATCCTGTGGCGGGGCAGCGCCAGAACCACTTCAAATTGTATGATTTTCCGCTTGTAACCCGAATAAGCCTGCTGTATTGAGGCTTTCGAAGGCCCGGGTTTAGGCCCAAAATGCATTTACAATCGCTCGAGCTATTCGGCTTCAAATCGTTCGCCGATAAAACCGTCTTCAATTTTCATGAGGGCGTGACCGCGATAGTCGGGCCGAATGGGTGCGGAAAATCCAATGTGCTCGACGCCGTCAAGTGGGCGCTCGGCGAGCAGTCGGCCAAATCGCTGCGCGGCGATGAGATGGCGGACGTGATCTTCAACGGCGCAGATACACGCAAGCCGGTAGGATTTGCAGAGGTCTCCCTGACGTTCACCGATTGCGCTGAAGAATTCGGAATCGATTGGCACGATGTGCGCGTGACCCGCCGGGTTTATCGCGACGGAAATTCCGAATACTTGTTGAACAAAACGCCGTGCCGCCTCAAAGACATTCAAAGTCTTTTCGCCGACACAGGGATCGCAAGGACCGCTTACTCCATGATGGAGCAAGGTAGAATCGATATGATTTTAAGCTCGCGTCCCGAAGATCGGCGCGCGGTTTTCGAAGAAGCAGCCGGGATCACGAAATATAAAACTCAAAAACGCGAAGCCCTCCGAAAGCTTGAGGCGACGGAAGCGAACTTGTTGCGCATCGGCGATGTCATCAAGGAGGTCAAACGCCAGATCGGCTCGCTTCAGCGGCAGGCGGGGAAAGCCCGACGCTACCAGGCGTTGCATGCAGATCTGCGCGTCCTTGAGACCTATCACGCTTCCACACAACTGGCTTCGCTCGAAGCCGACCTCGCAGCATCGCGAAAAGAAATCGAGCGTTTGATCGAGACTGAGAAGAGTACGCGCGCGAAAATCGACAACGGCGAAAACTCGCTCGCCGAAGAACGCGCGGCGCTGGACAAGATCGATGCCGAGATCGCCGATTCCCGTGCGGAAGTTCAGCGATTGGACAGCGAAATTGCCACGCACCGCAACCGAATTGAGTTCAATCGTCAGCGCGCACAAGAATTGGCCGAATTAATGGAACGTGCGCAACGCGATGTCGCTGATGCCGAAAACAAACGCAACCAGCAGGCAGTCCAAATCAAGCAAACCAATAGTTCCATCGCAGAAATTGAGCAGCACTTGAAAGCAAAGGAAGCAGAGCTGACCGAGCTATCGATTTTAGCTGGGGAAATCCACAAGAAGCGAAGCGATCGCGTGACGCGGTTGCAGGAATTGCAGCTCGCATTATCGAAGTCCGAAAGTCGGATTTCGACACTTGAAGAGGAACTCACCGGAACCAAAGCGCGCCGTGAACTGACTCACGCACAAATCGAACAACTCCTGACAGAAATCGACCTGTTGGCCAAAACGCGTGACAAAATCGTCGACGAAATCGCTGTGTCACTCAAAGCCGCGCTCACCCAACCGATTGATGTCGAGACCACCGTTCGCGAAAAAGAAAAACTGCTCGCTCAGACGGAACAGGATCTTGCGACGCTCCATCGCACACTCGCCGAAAAGCGATCGCGACTCGACGTTTTGCGTCAGCTGAACGAAGAAGGTGAAGGTCTGGCCGAAGGATCACAGGCTCTGCTCAAGGGCGTCGATGGTCCTGAGAAATTCCGGGACGCGATCGCCGGCTCGCTCGTTGCGCAACTCGACGTCGATCCAAATTTCATTCAATCGATCGAAGCCGCGCTGGGCCGTAGTCTACACGCGATCATCCTGAAAGATGAAGAAGTTGTTTCGGAAATCATCGGTCATCTGAAGAAAAGAAAGCTGGGAAACGCCGCACTGCTGATCGCCAGCCTGACGTCGCCCGCGCCGCAACCGCCGCAAAACGCTTTGCCAGCGGAGGCACTGGCGTGGGCTACCGACAAAGTCAAGACACCGAAAGCTCTGGAGACACTCGTCACAAGTTTACTTCGCGACGTTGTCATTTTTCCGGAACTGGAACAGGCGCTCGAATGCAAAAAACGAGAACCTGTTTTGGCGATCGCCACGCTCGCTGGCGAATATATCTCACGAGAGGGAATCGTTTTCACGAGAAGCAGCGAAGCCCGTGCAGCCTCTTTGCTCGAGCGCAAAGCGCAGATCGCCGACTTGGCAAAGGAAGAAGCAGCCCTGGCGGAAAAATGCGACTCAGTGTCCGCCACACGCGACGAAGCGAAAACCGCCCTCGAAACCGCTTCACGGCTTCAGCGTGAACTAAGCGAGGCCGGGCGGAAAATCGATTCCTTGCAGTCGGAAAGGACTGCCCTGGAGCGCCAGATAGCGGCCGCGGACGAACGAATCGTGCATATCGAAGGCGGCCTTCAATCGGTGCGCGGTCAATTGGCCGATCATAAGACCGAGTTAGGCGCATTTGAAGCCGCACAGAAACAGACGGTGCTGCGCGAGGAGGAGCTGACCGAGAGAACCAATGAATTGCGACTCGGCGTCGCAACCGACCGCCAGCGGCATGAAAATTTGATCGCGCAACGCGAGCCATTAAACGCCCGTGATGCAGAACTGGCTGAGTTGATCAACCTGCGCAAAGCGGACATTGCGATGTACGAACGGAAAGTAGCTGCGCAGGCCGCGGAGTCGCGTGAATCTGAAAAGCTGATCGAAACTCAAACGGACCAGCGCGTCGAGGCAGAAGCGAATAGCGCGAAAATCGCCAGCGAACGCGTCACACGACTTGCCGCGGTTTCCGATCGCGAAAGCGAGCTGCGGCGTGTGCGAGATTCGTTAGGCGAATTACAGGACCGCCGCGCACAGACGCAAGTCCGGGAATCACAATTCCAAATGAAGATCGATAACCTTCTCGGACATATTTCCCGCAGCTACCAGATCGATCTTCGCGGGTTCACAGCAGACCAGTTCGCATTCGAAAAAGTTCTGCGCGCGCAAGTGAAGAAGCGCGCGAATGCAGACGATGTGGGGAGCACACGCGCCTCGCCTGCACTCATCGGCCCCCCCGTTGATGAACCGGAGCACGGGGACGACCAACAAAAACCTTTCGATAGTGGCTTGGGCGGAGAGGAGTTCGGCAAGGGCGCCGAACTCAGCACGCCAGGCCGTGTGCCCTCCCCAGAGGGCGACGTTCCGCACCCGGATGTTCAACAACTCATCTCCAGCCTAAGAACACAACTGGACAACATGGGACCAGTAAACCTTGAGGCGGTACACGAGTACGACGAACTGGAAGAGCGCTATAAGTTCCTTGAAGCCCAGAACACCGACCTTACAAATTCTCAACGCGAGTTGCTCGACGTGATCGCGCGGATTAATTCCACGACACGGAAACTCTTTGCCGAAACATTTGAGCAAGTCCGGACCAATTTCCGGGAAATGTTTGGCGAATTATTCCGGGGTGGTCGCGCAGATTTGTCACTGCTGGATGAGAACGATCCGCTGAACTGTGGGATCGAGATCACTGCCAAGCCGCCGGGGAAACAATTGCAAAGCGTGTCGCTGTTGAGTGGCGGTGAACGAGCAATGACGGCCGTCGCGTTGCTGTTTGCGATTTATATGGTGCGTCCAAGCCCGTTCTGCATTCTCGATGAAGTGGATGCGCCACTCGATGAAAATAATATTAACTGTTTTACCCGCGTGCTCGACCGATTCGTGCAGCAGAGCCAATTCATCATCATTACGCACAACAAACGAACGATCGCCAAAGCTGACGTTTTGTACGGTGTGACGATGGAAGAGCGGGGAGTGAGTAAGCTGGTCGGAGTGAAACTGACTGCCCAAGCGCAACCTGTCGCCGAACCAGCTTCAAACGGCAACGCGCACGCACCGAGACAGCAGCGTCTCGCGTTCGCAGCGCGTTAGGTGGATCGGCGTCTCTGAAGACAATAGATTAGAGGCTCCGGCGTTCCAACGCGTTGAGGACAACGCGTTCCACCTGCATCATCGTACGACAAAAAACTTTGCGCGCGGTTACCGTTCTTGGCTAAGATGATTCGATGCTTCAGACGGCGCAGCGGACCGCAAAATCAAAAAGAAAAAAAAGCGCGCCCACTTCGCCAGGTGAAACCGGTGTAGACAAGGCCGCGCTTCCTCACGAGCGTTTTCTGGAAGCGTTTCGCTGGATGTTGCTGGCACGTACTCTCGAAGAGAAGCTGGTCAGTCTATACAGGGGAGGCCAGATCACGGGCGGCGTTTACATTGGTAAGGGCCAGGAAGCGGTTAGCGCTGCATGCGGTTTGTTCTTACAAAAAGGCGACATTTTTGCACCGTTAATTCGCGACCAGGCAGGGCGATCTGCATTTGGCGAACCGTTAATCGACGTTACGCGCACTTACCTCGGCTCCCGCCTCGGTCCAATGCGCGGACGCGATGGCAATATCCATCGAGGGCATCCGCGCGATAACGAACTGGCGATGATCAGTCATCTCGGCGCAATGGTCTCTGTAACTGTTGGTACGTTGATGGCAAAGCGATTCAGAGGAGAGAAAAATTTCGTCGGTCTCACATGCATCGGCGAAGGTGGAATGCAAACCGGCGCCTTTCACGAAGGAATGAACCTTGCGGCGGTGGAACAAGTGCCGCTGGTGGTGGTCGCGACAAATAATCACTACGCGTACTCAACGCCTAACGACCGGGAATTCGCATGCGACGATTTGGTGGAGCGGGCGATCGGTTACGGTTTTGAAGGTTATCGTCTGGACGGAACTGATCTTACCGCGTGCCTCGATGTAATTGGCAGCGCGGTGAACCGCGCCCGTGCCGGGCGGCCGCCGCAGTTAGTGGTCGCATCGGTCCTGCGCCTTTCCGGGCATGGCGAACACGATGACGCCAGCTACGTACCCGAAGAGATGAAGCGTCAGCCGTTTGCGCGGGACTGTTTGAAGGTCGCCGAGCAAACAATTACCGAGTCCAATCTGCTCGATCCAGACACACTGGCCCAATGGCGCAAAGAGGCTGTCGCGCAGGTGGATGAGGCCGTCTCAACCGCTCAAAAAGAAGCTGTGCCTGAAGCCGACAAAGAAGATTGGTGTGCATTGTCCACACGCGATCTCGTTGATCATGCAGAAGAGAATGAATGACGACGCACGAATGTTGAATGTCGAAGGAAGCCCGAAGGTTCAAATGACGAACGCTCTGGGCCCGGCCTTTTGTCATTCGGATTTCGTCATTATTTCGTCATTAGTCATTCGGATTTCGTCATTCTGATTATGACCATCACTTATCTCGAAGCGATCCGGGAAGCCCAGGCAAAACTGTTGCGCGACGATGATCGCGTTTTCATTTATGGACAGGATGTCGGCGGGGCATTTGGTGGCGCGTTTAAGGCAACGAAAGGCTTGGCGAAAGAGTTTCCGAACCGCGTGTTGAACACACCGATCAGCGAGGATGCGATCGTCGGCACTGCCATTGGCGCTGCGATGCAGGGAATGCGGCCAATCGTCGAAATGCAGTTTGCAGATTTCTCAAGTATCGCCCTCAACCAGATTCTCAACAATGCAGGCACGCACTACTGGCGAACAGGCGTGCCGGTGCCGATCACCGTGCGTTTGCCTTCCGGCGGAACAAAGGGAAGCGGCCCGTTTCACAGCCAGTCGATGGAATCGCTTTACGCCCATTACCCGGGTCTGATCGTGATGACGCCGGCGACCGTGGAAGACGCTTACACAATGCTGATAGAAGCTGTGGCAATCGATGATCCTGTCGTCTACTGCGAGCACAAATATCTTTATTACCATCTCAAGACCGACAAATTGCCCGACAAAGGATTGCCGACTGGACGTGCGCGTATCGCGCGAGAAGGACGCGATCTCACGGTGGTGAGTTACAGCGCAATGACGCAGGAGTCTCTGGCCGCTGCGGAGGAACTTGCTCGTGAAGGTCTTGAGATCGAGGTGGTCGATCTACGCACAGTCAAGCCCTTGGACACTGACACTGTGCTTGGATCTGTCGCGCGTACCGGCCGCTTGCTTTGCGTTGGCGAATCATTTCCCTGGGGCGGAACGACCGCGGAAGTTATTGCACGAGTCACCAACCACGGTTTTCATCTGCTCGATGCCGCGCCTCAACGCTTGAATGCGAAAGACACACCGATTCCGTATCATCCAAATCTGTGGAGCGCGCACCGACCAAATGCGAAAAACATTGTCGCCAAAGCGCGCGCGTTGCTTCGAGAATAGCTTATGCCATACGTAAACTGTCATCTTGAGCGAAGCGAAGCGCAGTCGAAAGATCCCGCGGAATTGCATTTAAGGTTAGGCAACGGGCTGGAAATCCTGCCACCATGGATCTTGTCTGCTACGTTGCAGCCTCGATTTCGCTCGGAATGACCGATTACCTATGCCGCAAGTCCCCATCATCATGCCGCAGCTTGGCGAATCAATCGCCGAAGCCACCATTGTCGATATCAAGGTCAAAGCTGGCGATGAGGTTGTGGACGACCAGGAAATAATCGACGTCGAGACGAATAAGGCGGTCATGGGCGTGACCACGCCTTGCAAAGGCAAAATCGACAAAATCACGGTGGAATTGAAGGAGACTTACCCCGTCGGCGCAGTGCTCGGCTACATTGAAGCAAGTGAGCAAGACGCAGCCCGATTCGCCAAACGCGCACCATCAACTCCGCCGCAGAAAGAAGTCGCGGAAGAAATTCCTGCGCGCGCCGATCAGGAAGTCACTCCGGCGCGGGAAAAAAAGATCGCCGCGCGAGATGGAAACGGTGATCACGCCGGCGGCTTACCCGTTCCAGCAATCACAAAAGGCGCAAGCTTCATGTCCCCGCGGGTGCGCGCCCGCATGGCTGAATTGCAGCTAACAACCGCCGATCTCGCAGGCATCATGGGAAGCGGTGCCGGCAACCGTGTGACGATCAAAGATCTCGAAAGTTTTCTGCAGAAGATAGACAACCAAACGGCACAAGAAGCTTCAAAGATTCGGGCCGGCGTGGCCGATGCGATGCGTCGCAGCTGGACACGTCCTCTTTCCACCATCGGATCATCAGTGAATCTCGATCCGGCGCTAGAAGATCGCCAATCGCGTGATCCGAAGCCCGGCCTCGGTCTTTACACGCTGCGCGCGCTCGCACTCGCGCTGGCGGAAAATCCGGCCGCTGCGGCAAAATTTATTGGGACCCGCGTGGTGCAATCAAACTCGATTGACGTCGGAATTGCCGTAGAAGCCGAGGATGGAATCATGGTGCCAGTGATTCGTGACGCGGACAAAACTTCACTTGCCGATCTGACCACAAAATACAAGGAGTTGATCGAACTCGCGCGACAGCGGCGGATTTCACCTGACATGCAGGCCGGCGGTATCGCCACCGTTTCGAACTTTGGCGTTTTCGGAATAGAATGGGGCACGCCGATTCCCCTGCCCGATCAAACATTGCTGCTCGGCCTCGGCGCCGGAAAAAAGGTTCCCTCGTGGCACGAAACGAAAAACCAATTCGTTCCAAAAACCGAAGCGCAAATCACTTTAAGCTTCGACCATCGGAGCATAGACGGCGGCGGCGCGAGCCGTTTGCTCAAGCGCGTCATCGAACTTCTCGAAAATCCTAAAGAACTCTGAGAGCGGCCCTTTCATCAGGGTACAGCCGCAACGCCGCCTTACGTGAGATCGCGCCTCATTTTTCATGCGGGATTTGCGAAGTGCGGAAGCGCGAGCATTCGCACCGCGCTTTTCCAGAATTTTCGCAAGCTACAAAGGGATAATGTTTTTGTCTTCGACAAAGACTTAACCATTGCGCGAACAGCTGCCGATCTCATCGGCACACCGATCTGGTCTCTCGAGCACGCGCGAAAGCAATCCGAAAACCTAACTGGAAGGCTCACCGCGGAAATTGCACCGCTCCTAAAGCGAAACGGAAATCACGTTGCGATCCTGAGCGCCGAAAATCTGGCTAATCCCGGAATGGCCAATCTATTCGCGGGAGTCGACCGCGAATACGACGTGTCGATAGTTTTTTTTCTTCGACCTCAACTTCAATGGATACCATCGGCTTGGAAACAATGGGGCCTGAAAACGGGAGCATCGCTCAGCGATTTCGTTGCTCAGTGTCTCGACAGCCACACACCAGCCTTCCAGCGGGACATCGCAAGCTGGAAAAGCACCCTTCCGGCTGCAAACATCCACGTCCGGTTTTTGATCCCGGAATTGCTGACCGGCGGGAACCCTGCCCGCGAGTTTTTCAATCTGCTCGGTCTTTCGGAGAAAGACTATCGCGTCGAAATCGAAGCGCGAAATCCCAGTCTCGATGTCTCAGTACTCCATGTGCTATCGAAAAATCCGCATCTTTTCTCTGACGTTCACGATAACCGGCTGATGCTGGCCTTGACACGCGCGCTCCCGAAGGAGTTTCGATCAACCAACATCGAAATGCTTTCTGCAGAGCAAGAAGCCGGCATTGAAGAATGTTTCCGAGATGAAAACCGATGGCTGTTAAATACGTATTGCACCGGCTCAGACTTGGATAGCATCTACCGCACGCATTTTCTCCCGCGCAAGGCAGACGATAGATATTCCGATATGACCGAATCTGAGCTTATTTACCGGTGCCTCGGAATCATACTGGAATCGATAGCATCCAGCGGCGGCCAATCCGGGAGCGGCAAGAAGAAAAATCAGGAGCGCGGTTCGATTCCTGACGAAGAGTAGTGCCACCCGGCGACAACGCCGAACAGCACGAGCAACCCGCAGACGGCAGCAACACCGCCTCCCAATACCAACCACGCTGGTCTATACACGACGGTAAGCCGCCCATGTGTGCCGGCTGGGATTTCCAGAACTGGAAATAGTCCGCGATAAGATGTGATGGCGAGTTTCTGATCGCCGATGCGCGCCTTGTATCCGCGAAAGTAGGGGCGCGAAAAAGTCAGCAGCGCGGGCCGATCACCAGCCGGGACGTCGATGTCTGCTTCGACGAAATTTCGGGAGTCATCAATCCGTGAAATTGTTGCCAGCACAAACTGCTCGTTAGGCCAGGAATCGATTGATGTGACCGAGCGCACACGCGAGAACGGCGCACTGCGCCGGTGGAACACGTTCCCTTCTTCGGTTGAAAGAACCCGTTCCCATTCAGAATCCGGCTGCGGTGTGATGCTGACTTCCTGGGCAACAACGATGCCGTCCACGCCCATCAAAGCTAGCTCGCCATCTTTGCCGGCTTGATGATTCAGTAAATGACCTCCTACGTCAGGATTAATTTCACCATGAATGCTGGTTGCAAATTCCCGCGCGACACCTGCAGCGCGGATCGGGCTGTAACCATTAACGAATCGCAAGCCGGCCCACATCGAGGTACTTCCCGGCCGTAGCGTTTGACCGACCGGCTGCGGTTTGTTCGTCATCGCATAGGTAAGCTCCGCCCATGGATAGACACTGAGATAAAGGCGCTGCGGATCCAGCGGCGCAGGCTTAAGCAGTTCTTGGGAAAAATTATATCTGGGAACTCCGCAGTTTGTCGGGACGCATAGATATGTCCCGAGCAAGGCCAAAAATGTGATTATAACGGGTAGCCACGAGCGAAAATCGGAATTGGGCAGCAGGAGCTCGAAACAAATCCAAACCGCAGCCAGCGCGAGAAGAATCCATGTAAGCGGAAACGCGTCCGGGCCTGCTGTGTGAAATATCAAGGTGCCGATGCCTGTCAGAACCACTAGCATAAACGCGGTGATCGCCGCAATTTTTGATGGAAACACCATGTGCAGTACCTCCGCAGCGCAAAGCGCAAGGATCAGATGAAAGAATGGCAGCCATCGAAAACTCCAACGGAACATGCCGGCAGTTGGAATCATGCAGAGCAAAAGCACGAGCAACAGCAAAATAAGCTCCCATTTGATTTGCCTAACGATCTGTCGCCCACGCCAGATAACCCCGGCAACAAGCGCCGCGGGAGCGACCAACCCGCAGGCCAATTCGGCCGCCGTATGCGGCCGACTCCGCGATGAGAAATCGGTCCAGTTCACCGTCCATGATGGAAGGATCAGACCTGGAAGCGCGGCAGGTGGAACGCGCCACTGCCAATGCGCTGTGGACGACTGCAACTCGCGAGCGGAACCCTGAACCAAATCAAGGAGCGCCAGCCATGCAGGGGCGGAAAGCCCGAAACCGAGTGCAACCCCGATAAGCATTGGCAGAATCGCCATAATATTTCGGGCTTGGATTAGCGACCGGATAGATAACCACGCGATGAGGAGCAACAGCATTAAAACGGTGTAGGGAAATCCGCCCGTAACGAGCAGATAGACAAATGGCGCTGGCCAAACGAATCGCCATTTTGTTCGTTGCGAATCCAGGGCGCGTTCCGCTCCCCACCACGCCCATGGCAACCAGGTGAACGCACCAAGAGCACCGAACCAATCGGTGGCTCCCCAGCAAATTATCCAACCGCCTAACGAGGCAATCAACGCGACGAAGATCGATAGAGCGATTGAAAAGGCGCGATCGCGTGTCAGCAAATATGCTCCAATCGCAAGCATAAACAGATGGGCGATCGAGAGTGCAGCAGCCTGTTGTGGAAAAACCAGAGGTAATTTCCAAATCAAAACGACAGCGGCATTCACGAACAGCGAAAACGTACCGTACTGAAATTCGCCCGCGAGGTTGCCGCAGACCCAGGAATATGGACTCAGGATCGGCCAGTGACCTTCGGACCAACTGCGCGCCATGTCAGCGAATACTGGCAGCACCGACAATTCGTAATCGTCATTCCAAAAAACGAATGGATTATGCCAGAGAAGGAGCAGGCAGAAGACGAGGACGAGTAATCCGGCTGAAAGCGCGCCGAGGATTTCACTAGACGTGGATCTCGAGCCAAGCATTTAAGGCAGAAAACGCCCAACGCCCAACGCCCAACGCCCAATGTCCAATGACAGAGTAAGAAAAGGCCGAACGGCCAACGCCCAACGCCCAACGCCCAACGAAAGGACTCGGATCATCATTTCGCATTTCTTTCGGCTGTTCGAATGCTGGAGAAGAAAATCCTGATGAGCTCTTCAGTTTCGTTGAGCATGGAAGTCATTTTCGTCTCCGGGAGCATCGACGATTTTGCGACCAGCCGTAACCAACGACGAGTCTCCTTCAGTTCCTTCAAACAGACCTTCAACTTGTGAATGAAATCCTTGCGGGTTCGGCAGCTTCGACTTCACCGTGGTTGCCATAGGGCGAAGTGCCGCAGCGAAGAAGCTGACCCGTGATGTGGTTTGCAGCTCGCGTGTTTGGCAACGCATCAACTAACCGGATAATCCGCGCGCTGAAATCGAGTAGCCGTTCTTCCAAATCGAATCGGGCCTTGCTGGCCAATTGAGTGTTGGGCGTTGAGCGTTGGGCGTTGGACGTTGAACTCCTTTTCTCCGTCGGAGTGTAGACCGCGTTGGCTTCGCGCACGCTGCAATTTCGTGTCCACTGAGTCTCCGCCACTCTGCGATCATCATTCGGCGTTTTCTTCCTCACAGCACGACCGGCTTCCCCTCGGTCATCACGAGCACTTTTTCTTCGATTCCGTGCGCGCGCGCCGCTGCAAGTAATCGCTGGGGCGGTTCGTGGAGCGGTTCGAACCCCAGCGGGAAGGTCCCGTAATGCATCGGGATTAGTTTTTTGGCGCGCAATTCCAGAAACGCTTTTACCGCCTCTTCCGGGTTCATGTGAACTTCACGCCCGGTAGGCGCTTCATAGGCCCCAATCGGAAGCAATGCAAGGTCGACACCAAACCGATCGCCGATTTCTTTGAAACCTGCGAAATACGCTGTGTCGCCACAGTGAAAAATCGTGCGGCCATTCGACGCGATCACGAAGCCACCAAAATCGCGATGCAAATCTGCCAGGAACCGGGCTCCCCAATGGTGGCAAGGCGTGAGCGAAATCTTTAGCGGGCCGAGCTCGACGGTCTGCCAGTAGTCGAGTTCGTGCACGATGTGAAACCCGAGATCGTGGACCAGGTTTCCCACACCCGTTGGAACCACGATTGGTTGGTTCGCAGCTACGCGGCGCAGGGTGCGTCGGTCGAGGTGATCGAAATGCGCATGCGTCACGAGCACGAAATCGATAGAAGGCAGATGATGGATCTCGAAGCCCGGTTGTTTCAATCGCTTAATGACCTTGAGCCATTTCGACCAAATCGGATCGATCAAGATGTTTACCTCGTGCGTTTGGATGAGAAATGAAGCATGACCGATCCAGGTAATGCAGATCTCGCCTTCGCGAATCTTAGGGAATTGCGGCGGCACATATACGCCTGAGCGCTTCACGAAGAGCGATGGAATCAAAACGCTCGTCAGGAAATTGCGTTTGTGCCAATCGGAACGGGGACGCAGCCGGACACGAGTGGAATGCCGCACCTGAGGAACCGGCGAACCATCCTGTGGAGCCTGGCGCACAATGTTTCGCCGATTTTTTTTCGGAAAGCGGATTGGCACAGTGTTAGAAGGATATGAGACAGTTACAAAGTGGAAAGCGTTAAAACTTCACAAAGTTTGGACACGGCCAATCACCGAGCTTTGATGTTCTAACCCCCCTAAGGTTTTGGCCTTGTAAGTTTCCAGATCCCGCGTTCAGTTAATCTTCTCAAAATGCGGAGCTGGAAGGTTTGCGTCATACTGTTTTTAATTTGTTCGACCGGGATGGCGTCCGAATCGCGCTTGCCATTCGGTACGGTGTTCAAGGGACAGGACCAATTCAACCGCCTGGTTGCGAAGGCGAAAGCAGAGAATTGGAAATCATTACCGATCGGTGAGCGTACTGCGGCGGTCGGAAAAGCGCTGGTCGGCACCCGTTACAAACATTTTACTCTCGAGATCGATAACAGGATCGAATCACCTTCCGTGAATTTCTATGGGATGGACTGCTGGACCTTCTTCGAAACGTCCCTTGGCTTCGCGCGAATGTTAAACGAACCGGAATCAAATTGGACTCCGGAGCGTTTGCTGTCCTACATCGAGACGGATCGATATCGCGGCGGACAATGCACCGGCGATTACCTTTCCCGGCTGCACTACCTGGAAGACTGGCTTTACGATAACAACCGGCGCGGTTTGGTGGACGATATCACGCGTGACCTCGGCGGCCGCAGTGTTCCCCATTCTGCACGAGAAATGAGCATTGGCTGGCGGCATTACCGTTATCTTGCCGCGAACAAGTCGTTGCTTGGCCCGCTGGCGCGTATGGAAGCGAATGTTTCGGCCCGACCGCTTTACGAAATTCCAAAAAGCCAGGTCGCCAAAATCGAGCCGAAATTGCGCAGCGGCGACGTCATTGGCGTGATTTCGCGCGAGCGAAACGGACTCCATTCGACCGCGCATGTAGGACTGGCGCTGCGAACGAGCGACGGCGTTTTGCATTTCATGCATGCCTCTTCGCCCAGCAATTACGGCAAAGTTGTCGTTGACGACCGGCTCTCGAAATATTTGTACCGTTACGGCTCGGACAGCGGAATTCTGGTCGCCCGCCCTCTGCGTTAGGATTCGTCGAATTTATCCAATTCGCCGAGTAATTTTTCCAGCCGTTCCACGGCCTCCTCAGCATCAACACCGTGTGCTTCGAGCGTGGCCGCAGCTCCGCAATCGAGGTTGGCGCGTAGAACCTCGATCAGGCTTGAAGCCGAATACCGGCCATCAGCGGTGACAAGCCAGACTTCGGACCGAAAAGTCCTGACGTGTTTAACAAAATGAGCGGCAGGGCGCGCGTGTAATCCCAGTTTATTACTAATGCGCACCTCGCGTCGTGCGGACACGGGCGCTCGCTTTTGCCTGAAGATCATGCCTGACTGGTACCCCAACGCCGGTGCAGAAATTTTTCAATCGGCGAAAAGAAAATCTTATCGGCCAGCAAACCGATGACAACGATCACAACCATAATGCCGATAACCTGTTCCATTGCGCTTAATTCACGGCCGTAGTGCAGAAGCTGGCCGAGCCCGAACCCGGTCAGAATTGTCACGAAAATCTCAGCAGCCATCAATGAACGCCACGCGAACGCCCAACCTTGTTTCATCCCGCTGACGATAAACGGAAGCGCAGCCGGCAGTATAACCTTGAACCACATGTGCAGACGCTTGGATCCCATGGTCAAAGCAGCACGACTATAGATTGGCGGCACATTGCGCACGCCAGTTTCGGTTGCGATCACCACCGACCAGAGCGTGCCCATCACTACGACGAAAAGCATAGCGGCTTCTGTTTGTCCGAACCACAACAACGCAAGCGGCACCCAGCAGACACTCGGCAATGTCTGGAGACCAAGAGCAAGCGTTCCAATCGTGTCCTGCAACACCTTCCAACGCGCAGTCAGCAATCCCAATGGCAACCCGACAACAAGTCCAATGATGTAGCCTATCAGCAATCGGCGCATCGTAACGATTATCGCTTTTACCAGCGTTCCATCTACGATCGCGCTTTCTAAATAAACTGCGACTTGCTGCGGCGAGGGCAGAAGGACCGGCGACCAAATCTTTGCACGGAACAGCGCCGCCCAAATCAGCAGGAGAACAGCAAAAAACAGCGCTGCCTGCAAAAAGCGTTTCATTCTGCGATCGCCACCTCCGGTTGACCATAACTCTTCAGCGCTTTCGTGATCTCCGTGGAGTGAACCGCCAGGTCGACACTGTTGATGTCGCGCGGCCGAGGCAAATCCACAGCAAATTGTTCGCGAATACGACCGGGACGCGGCGAAAAAACTATAACACGGTCGCCGAGGCAAGCTGCTTCGCGGACGTTGTGGGTAACAAATACAATTGTTTTTTTCCGGGCTTTCCAGATTCGCTGAAGATCGCCATAGAGCTGCTCGCGCGTCAGCGCATCGAGAGCAGCAAAAGGTTCGTCCATCAGCAGCACGCGGGGATTAGGCGCCAGCGCGCGGGCAAGTGAAACGCGTTGCTTCATTCCACCAGAAAGTTCGTGAATGTTGGCGCGCTCGAATCGGCTAAGACCCACCAGTTCGAGATAGTACTTGGCCACGTCGTGCCGATCCTTTTTTGTTAGATTCGGCTTGAGCTTGAGTCCAAATAGGACATTCCCAAACACGTTCAGCCATGGGAACAAGGCGGGTTCTTGAAACATGACGAGGCGTTCGCGGCCCGGACCGGTTATTGGTTTGCCGTCAGCCTGCACAGTGCCGGTATCGGGCTTTTCCAGACCGGCAATGATATTGAGCAATGTCGACTTGCCACAGCCACTGGCACCAACAAGGCAAACGAACTCACCCTCAGCAACATTCAGGCTCACATGATCCAGCGCGAGAACTGCTCCGGACGCGCCTTTGAAGCTTTTCGAAACGTTGTCGATCGCGAGCTTCGACGGTGCGATGACCTTAAGCTCCTCGGCAGCGGAGGTACGGTGACGGGGCACTAGTTGCATCAGGGAATTTCGACCAGCTTTGAAGTGTCTGTAGAGCCTCTCAAGAAACCCACATCTTTTCCATCCTGCACAGATTTGGCGATCAGATCGCGGGATACGTCGCTTGTGAACTGAATCCGATTCCATGCCTGCGCGACTGCATCCGGCGCGAAATTAGCTCGAGTTTCAGCTTTGAGTTCATCGATCAATAACCTTTGCGCTTCTGTTTGATTCTGCTGTATCCATTTCGTCAGTTCGATATTAGCGTCCGCGATTTTCTTAGCGAACTCGCGTCGGTCACGGAGGAACTTGACGCTGGATACAAGCCAGGTTGTAATCGTATCTTTATCCTCAAGAAATACTCGCGCTTTCGCATCACGTTCGAGGCGGGTTACCCACGGCTCAACTGTCCATACCGCCTCCACACTGCTAGTTTGAAGCAGCGCAAGTTGATCCGGATTCGCAGTCGGAATGGCTGTCACATCGCCTCCGGTTAAGGTGACTTTGAATCCTTGCGCTTT
>JBLMXH010000225.1:0-3906 GCA_050257685.1 Nitrospirota bacterium | reverse complement strand
TAATGCCGGCAGCAGCTTGAGCTTCGACGGCGGCTTGCAAGGTATCAGGCGAACAACCCTCCGAGGGCGGACACACCCATGAATTGCTCGTAATATCGGGCGCTTTGAGTGGATCGCCTTGCCCGCCTCCAATTGGATAAGGTGCGAGGAACCATTCCATGCACTCGATGTATCTGGCAGGTGTGCCGTTTCCCTGATCCATGTTACGGCAGCCTATCCACTTTGCGCCGGGCGCCATCCCGATCTGGTTGCCCGCGCCATCATCTCCAATCGCTGTTCCTATGGTATGAGTTCCATGTCCATTGTCATCGCAAGGGAAAGGCGAGTCGTTACCGCACGGATTCCCAATGCTGTCGTGAATGGCGTCATGCCAATTGTAGTTGTGATCGGCGCTAACTCCATTCCAGCCCCGGTAATGCGGCTTCAAAGCATTGTGTGTCCAGCGGATGCCCGTATCAGCACCAGCCACTGTGATTCCCTGGCCCCTGAACCCCAAGGCCCACACATCCGGGGCATGCGTGTAATTGATGCCGGGTTCAATCGTCTGCGGCCGCTGTCCAGACGACGCCGGTTCACTGATAGTATCTGGCTGAGGAAGGATATTTTTGATCTGAGGATTGCCTTCCACATGCGCCACGTCGGGACGCGCTGCCAATGCTTCGGCGATCTGACGACTACCTTTCACCAGGATAGCGTTCACAATGTAAAAGGAGCGATGCTCGACGCCGCGCTCACGCAACCATTGCAGGATAGATGTCTGCGTCGCCTTGCTCTTGTTCCGTAGCGCTTCGTATACGTAGCGGCCCTTTTCTGACTTAGTTGTTAAAGCTGCCGCCTCGCCAAGGTCCGCCTGGTCAGCGAGTACTACGATAAATTCGGCGCGCTGCCCATTGGCCGTGTGCTCAAGCACCCAAGGCGCGATCTTTAGGTGGAACGCGTTGTCCTCAACGCGTTGGCTCATCTGCGTTTGCCTACCGATATTTGCGCCTTCGGCGAGGTTTGCCATCGCCTTCGGAGAAGTCGATCCACCAGCGCGTGAAGAGCCGATCGTTCCGATCACGGCAACGCCAGCCGCGATGAACAAGGCACTGCAAAGTAGCGCACGCGATCGGAATTTTATGCGGCTGCGATGGCGATTCATGATCATTGGCCCCGCCTAAGCGAGCGTTTTATCCAAAAACCGCGAAGATTGTCAATGCTTTTGCGCTGTCCCTGCAGCCCAGCGACGCATGAGTTCGCCTGTGCTCAGCGGCCAGAACACCGTTCGTACTTATGGCGTCGGGCGCGGCGCCGGGCTCGGGCTCAACCGTGGTAATCGCGTCGGCCTCACAACAGGAGTTGCCGTCGGTGACGACGTGGGTTTGGCTGTGGCTGTGGGTGTAGGCGAGCAGAGGCCTCCTGGCAGCTGGCACCAACTAATATCAACGGTATCAACACGCCACCCTTCACCCGAACCAGTAGTGTCACTAGCCATCCGCCACCGCAGTCTGCCCTCGATAACCTGTTGCGGTAGGACGACAGTCGTAGTTACGAAACCACCCGAATTGCCGCTCCATGCCAGCCTTCCAGCGAGTGGACTGCCTCGATCCATACTGATTCGCCGGTTATAACCGCCTACAACAAAGCTGCCACCCGCATCAAGCACGTCGTGATATGTTTGACCCTGGTCAACACTAATCTCCAACACACCGCCATCAAAGCCGAGACTGGAATTCTCGTCCGAAGCTTCAAGGTCGAAGTTATGGCGGAACGTCACCTGCAGCGATGTTGCTTCGAAAACAGTAAAGCTAAAAGAATCCAACAGTTTGTCACTGATCACACCCGGATCATCAACGAACGCAGCGTTCGGCGGCGTATCAGCAGGCGGGCTCGGCACACCGGAATTAGATGTTACCCAAAATGGCGGTGGCCCTTGTAGATTTGTCGTTATCCAGCCTGGTGGCAACGCAGGCGGCATAACGCCATCGAAGCTTTCAGTCAGTTCGACGGGATAGAAACATAAGAAACACTGCGGTGGACTCGGCGCGGGAATGGCAGCAGAAATATCCACTCGGCCCCATCCGGCGACGTTGTTTGGAGGACCGGGCGTTCCGCATTGGTTATATGCGAGAAAATGGGCAGCCTGATTCAACAATGTCCGACTTTGAGAAATATTATGACGCAGCTCTGGCCGGGCGCACCAGAGCAAAGCCATTGCGCCGGCGATGTGTGGCGTCGCCATCGATGTGCCGCTAAGACTAGCATAATCACTGTCAGAGCCATTGTAGCTTGAGCGAATGTTTGTTCCCGGCGCACTAATATCCGGTTTTATTCGATTGCTCCCATCAATCATCACGGGGCCACGGCTGCTAAAGGAAGCGACGTTGTCTGTGCCAGTGACCAATGCACCGACGGTGTACGATGCTGCGTAGATAGTCGGCGGATTTTCCATAGTAGAACAACTGGGGCCCGCGCTGTCTCCTCCGACCACCATCATAATGCCGGCAGCAGCTTGAGCTTCCACAGCAGCTTGCAGCGTCTCGACCGAACAACCTTCGAAAGGTGGACAACGCCACGTGTTAAGTGTGATATCGGGAGCCCGAAGAGGGTCGCCCTGACCACCGCCTATTGGATAGGGCGCAAGAAACCATTCCATACACTCCAGGTACCTGGCCGGCGTGCCGTTACCTTGATCCATGTTACGGCAACCAATCCATTTCGCTTCCGGTGCCATGCCGATCTCGTTGCCCATATCGTCGTCGCCGACTGCCGTTCCGATCGTATGCGTGCCGTGACCAAGGTCGTCGCAAGGAAACGGCGAATCATTACCGCAGGGATTTCCGACGCTGTCGTGGATGGCGTCGTGCCAGTTGTAATTGTGATCGGCCGCAACTCCATCCCACCCACGGTAATGAGGCTTTAACGCATTGTGCGTCCAACGTTGACCGGTATCCGCGCCGCCAATAGTAATTCCCTGCCCTCGGAACCCGAGTGCCCAGACATTTGGCGCGTGGGTATAGGTGATGTTCGGCTCAATCGTTTCAGGCTTGCGCTCTCGCGGCGAGTTACCAACAAACGCGGCAGGCTTAGGAAGCGGATTCTGAATGTACGGATTACCTTCGATTCGGGCTACGTCTTGTCGGCTAGCCAGCATTTCGGCTACTTCACGACTGCCTTTCACCAGGATTGCGTTCACAATGTAGAAAGGGCGATGCTCGATGCCGCGCTCACACAACCATTGAAGGATCGGTGTCTGCGTCGCCTTGCTCTTGTTCCGCAACGCGTCATATACGTAGCGGCCCTTTTCCGTCTTAGTTGTTAAAGCTGCTGCCCCGCTGAGGTTTGCCTGTTCAGTGAGCACTACGATAAATTCGGCTCGACGGCGATTTGTAGTCTGCTCAAGCACCCACGGCGCGATCTTACTGGGTTGGCTGGCAACATGCCAGCCAGAACGAGCAGAATGCTCGCGCTCCCCAATGCCCGTCGCGCAGATAACGGCAACGCCAGCCGTGATGAATAACAGAGCGCAAAGCAGTGCACGCAATCGGAATTGTGCGCAGCTGCGCTTGCGATTCATGATTATTGGCCCGCCTAAGCGAGCGTTTTATTCAAAAACCGCTCCGATTGTCAACGGTTTTGCACGGGAGGAATCGACGTAGGACGCGCCGTTGTTAAATCGTCGAATCGCTGATCACTCGCTATGCCGTGGCCGCCCGAAGGCGGGTTTATAACGGCCTCGCAGTGTCCGATACGAACCCCGACAATCCACCCCTGACGGCTACAGGATCGGCCTTGGCAGCGGCGTGGGCCGCGGTCTCGGCGTCACCCGTGCTCTTGGAGTTGGCGTTGGTCTGGCTGTAGCTGTCGGACTCGCAGTTGTCGTGGCGGTTGGACTTGCACTTGCCGTAGCAGTTGGAGTCGACGTTG
>JBLMXH010000224.1:0-6460 GCA_050257685.1 Nitrospirota bacterium | reverse complement strand
GGCATCCGGCTCGGGAAACCCGGATTGTTCATTCCCGATATTGCGAATTCTGTCTTTGCGTTCGCCGCACTGCTCGCCGCCGTGGGCGCGCTCGTGATTTTGCTCGCCTGTGTCAATCTTGCCAATCTGTTGCTCGCGCGCGCCACGGAACGGCGGCGGGAAATTGCTGTGCGGCTTGCGGTGGGTGCAAGTCGGCAACGACTGGTTAGACAACTGCTCACCGAAAGTCTTCTCATCTCCCTCTCCGGCGGCGCCGTTGGCGTATTCCTGGCTTTCGCCATCAACAGCGCCGTGCGAGGCATTCGTTTGCCGAGTGACGTAACTCTGCTTTTCGATCTGCGTACAGACTGGCGCGTGCTCAGTTTCGCGCTGCTGCTTTCGATCGCGACGGGCATTCTGTTCAGCCTCATTCCGGCGCTGCAATCGTCGAAGCCGCAACTTGTGCCTGCGTTGAAAGACGAATCATCGATGGCCGGCTTCCGTCGCTCGCGTTTGCGCAATTTGCTCGTCATCGCGCAAGTCAGCCTGTCGTTAGTCCTGCTGATCAGCGCCGGCCTTGTTGTGCGGAGTCTTCAAGCCGCTCAGAAGATGCGCCCGGGGTTCAATCCGGAAAACGCGGTGGCGATTTCCTTTGATGTCAGCTTGCAAGGCTACAACGAGCAACGTGGCCGCGCATTTCAAAAACAGGTGCTCGAGCGAGCGCGGGCGCTGCCACAAGTCGAAAACGCTGCACTGACTGATAACCTCCCCCTTGGTCTTAACTACAACAGCAGCAGCATCTACGTCGAAGGCACAGAGTTCAAAGGCGCGAGCACATTGCCGATCGCAATCCCAATCGAAAGCACCCCTGGTTATTTTGACGTGATGGGCATTCCACTGCGCGGCCGCGATTTTCGTGATGACGAGAACAAGAAGGAAAGTCGCGTCGCGATCGTGAACGAGACGTTCGCGAAGAAGTTGCTGAATGGACAGGACCCCATCGGCCGGCGCTTCAACTGGCATGGACCCAGGGATCCGTTCTTCGAAATTGTTGGCGTGGTGCCCGACGGGAAATACAACTCGTTAGGCGAAGATCCCAAGCCGGCGCTCTATACGCCGCTGTATCAGGATTACACTGGCTTGGTGACGCTGGTAGCCCGCACACGTGGGGATCCCCGGCAGGTATTGGCTGCGTTGCGCGGAGTAGTGCAACAACTCGATCCGTCGATTTCCGTTTATGCTGCGAAGACGTTGAAGGAACACATGGGCACGTCACTTTTCCCGGCGCGCATGGCCGCTATCGCGCTCGGCAGTTTCGGTGTGCTCGCGCTGATTCTTGCGGCGGTCGGGATCTATGGTGTGATGTCGCACGTTGTGGCCGGTCGGACGCGCGAGATCGGATTGCGCATGGCACTTGGTGCACAGCTTTCCGACGTGCAGAAGCTGATTCTGAAACAAGGAATGTTTCTTGCCGCGATTGGTTCGTTAGGCGGATTGGTCATTGCTTTGGGTGGAGCGCGCATGATGAAGAGCCTCCTCTACGGCGTGAGCACTTCCGATCCGATCACTTTTTGTTGTGTCGCGTTACTCCTGGTCGGCATCGCGTTTCTCGCTTGCTGGATTCCCGCGCGTAGAGCTGGTCGGGTCGAGCCGATGATCGCGTTGCGCGCGGAGTAGGTCGGCAAGCGAAACGCCCAACTGCGATACATCGCGAGCAGGCGTCAAAGGTGCAACGTCCAACGCCCAATGCTCAATGTCCAAGTCAGAATGCAGTCTAGCGGTGCATGTTTCCTGGTTTTTACTTCTTAATTCTTCCTTCTTACTTTGCTTCATGAGCAGGGCATTTATTAGGGAAGATGTCGATCCTCCGGAGCGCAGCGGACGCAAGCGATCGGCGTCAGGGCTGCCGCCGGGAGCGACGAATTACATTACCGCGCGTGGCGCGAAGCGTTTCCGCGACGAACTGAATAAGCTTCGGGCAACGAACGTGAGCAGCGAACGCCTCATCGAATTGAAGCAGATGCTGGCATCCGTTCACGTCGTGGATCCTCCGAGCGCGCCGTCGAACAGCGTCACGTTCGGCGCAACGGTAACGGTCAAAGATAAAGAAGGCACGACTGACACGTTTACCATTGTCGGGGTCGACGAACTCAATTTCGAACGGGACGCGGTCAGTTGGATTTCCCCTATCGGCAAGGCGCTGCTGGCCGCAGATATCGGGGACTGGGTTAAACTCGAAGACGGGCGAAGCGCGAAAATCGTGAAGATCGAATTTCAAAGTCAAAGTGATGAGTGACCCGCCTTGGTCAAGGCTGCGCCGGGCGCGCGAGTGACGACGCCGGAAAATTACAGCAAACGCCAGATGCCCAACATCCAACGCCCAATGTCGAAACAGCTGTCGTAAACGTGTATGATGAGGCTCTGTCGCGACAGAAGATCAAGATTCCACGTGGACGTTTTGAGCTGAGCATGCAGGCTGCAGTGATGGTCCGTTTTTGTCTGTTGATACTCGCCGTATTTCCTATGATCCACAGCGCGTGCGGCGGAGTGGCGGACAGCTATTTGAGTGCCTATCTCGAGATGTTCCCGACGCGGGCGACACAAGCGGGTTATCACGCTTTTGACAGCAAGCTGGAAGATTTTTCGACTGAAAAGCTGGCACGCTGGGTTCAGGTGAACCACGCGGAACACGACCGGCTAACCAAGCTGCTGAGCGCTCCTGATTTGCCTTTCGACGATCGGCTCGACGCTGAAACTTTGCTCGCCCAGGTCGAGCGCGAAGTACACGAACAGATAATTTTGCAGCGGCCGCAGCGCGATCCGCTCTACTGGTCGGAGGTCATTGCCAACGCGGCTGTGTTTCTCCTGGTGCGTGATGATTTGCCGCTCACGGAACGACAACGGCGGGTCCGCGCGCGCGCCGGTCTGTTGCCGGCATTTGCTAGTCAGTGCAGTGCAACTTTTGCGCGCGCGAAACACGACGAGGTTGCGCCGGAACTTTGCAAAATCGCGGTGGACCAGTTGCGTGCGACGGGGACGTTTTACCGGGAGGGATTTGCGCGGGCGGTTGGTGACAATCCAGAAGCGCGCGAGGAAGGCGCGAATGTAGCCAGGGCGATCTCCGAACTCGCCGATAACATCGAGAAGCTTTCGCAAAACGCGACAGGTTCACCAAGGCTCGGTGCTGAATATGGGGCCACGTTTCGACTCGGCACCGGCGTTCAGGAGCCTGTGGCGGATGTTTTGAAACGAGCGACTGCTGATCTCGCGGCCAAGCGCACTGAAGCTGCGACCTTCGGGCGGAAGGCCTGGCGCGAATTGATGAAGGAGACGGAGGCGCCCGCGGACGACGCCATTTTGCTGCGCCGGCTGTTTGAACGCGTTGCCGAAGACCGCGATACCGACGAAGAAACTTACACTTTACGCTGGAAGAGAGACGTAGTCGAAATCCAAAAGTTTGTGCGGAACAACCGGATCATGACGCTGCCTGATCCACTGACGCTGGTCGTCGACCGTGCGCCGGCGTACTTTGTGGGTCAGAGTTTCGGCGGTGTCTATCCAGCCGGGCCGTATTCACCGGAAGCAAAAACGGTTTTGTTTCTGCCGGTGCCGCCCCGAGATGCGACAGCCGAACAGCGCAAAGCATTCTTCAGCGATTTTAATCGGCCGTTCAGCCACATGATTGTGCCGCACGAACTAATTCCAGGTCATTACGTGCAGCTCAAATATGCCGCGCAACATCCGCACAAGGTGCGGGCGATGTTCCCGGATCCAGTTTACGTCGAAGGGTGGGGGACGTTTTGCGAGCGCCTTCTGCTGGATCAAGGTTGGGGCGGCGCGTTACCGCGTGTGGCGCATCTTAAAAAGCAGCTCGAGAACATCGCCCGGACGATCGTAGATATCCGGGTCCACACCGGAAAAATGTCACGCGAGGAGATGGTGCGGTTCGTTAAAGAGGAAGCGCTGCAAGGCGACCAGCTCGCCAATAATATGTGGACGCGAACCCTGACGAGCTCACCGCAGATCACAACTTATTACCTTGGTTATGCGAAAGTCACTGAGGTTTATAACGCCGCACGGGCCGCTCAGGGCCAGAAGTTCGATTTGTGCCGCTTCATGGATGGAATGATGGAGCTTGGACCGGTTAGGCTGGACCACTACCTCGAGCGCGTGCAAAAGCACGAAACAAAAGGCTGAGAAAACTGAACTGCGGAAAGCTGCGAAGCAAACGTCGAACGCTCAACGCTGAATGCCCAACGCTCAACGGCAGAGAAGGAGAACCGCTAAAGCGATTTCGGCCATAGCCAAGCGAATGTTGCCGCTGTAAGTAGCGCGTATATCAGGCCATCGAAAACATGTTTGAGCGTGACTAACCAGGTTCGGCCGCTCCAAATCGATTCCTGAACGTGGGCTGCGCTGTATCCCAGGAAAGCGATCGTGCCAACGACGCGGAATACCTGCAGAAAAACGGTCCCGGTTGCCAGCAAACGGCCAGAGAGATAAGCGGCGAAGATGCTGATCACAACACAATACAAAAACCATTGGATCATATTCTTTGCCATTGCTGGTGGGCCGCTAGGTAGCACAGTTAACAAACCCACCGGTCCGCGTTTCATTTTTTCGATCACCGGCGGCGATTTCATTTCTTTGAAGGAAAAATATGGAAAGAAATACGCAGGCCCCCGCGTCACGCCCGCAGTGCGCATCGCATCAGTCACGCGATCTTCATCTGGCAATTTGCGGTAATCACTTTTGTGATAGCCGAGGACCATGTGCATGATGAAGCTGGCGAAAAAGACAATCACTGCTGAAACCAGAATCGGAAGCCATAAAGCGGTTAGCGGAATCATTCCTATGCTTTTACTCCTTGCGTGATCCTAATGTCAACGGAAGTGACTACTAGCGAACGGAGAAGTACCAGAAATCAGAAGTAAGAAGTCAGAGGTCTGGCTCGCTCCGCGCCGAGTGCCAGAATCGGAGAATCTCGACAGCGTGTTTTGCTTCGTTCACGCGATAGAAGATTTTGTACGGACGCACGGTAAGTTTGTGAATGTTGATCAGCTTTGGATATGGACTGCCTTTGTATGGTGTCTCTGCGAGACTCAGCGCGGCATCGAGCAAGTGATTACCGAGCACGCGCGCGACGTCCGGATTGCCTTGCGCAACGAAAGAAACAATCTCGGCGAGATCCGCTATGGCCGGGTCTGTGACTTCGACTCGGAAATCCATTGCGGGATGAGTGCGCGAACCTCATCGATTGATTTGGCTTCGCCGGGATGAGTGTCGGCATAAGCAATGGCTTCTTGCAACGCCGCCAGCAATTCTGAGTCATTGTCATCGTCAGAGAGGCGCGAATCGACGCCGAGCTTCACGATACGCAATTCATCGGGCGTCAGCTTATCCATCGCGGTAAGGATCTCCTGCACCGTGCTCATGACCGAACATTACAAAATGGATGGTCGTAAGGCAATATGGCATTGTGATCGGACTCAACTCTGCGTCCTTCCAAGCGCGGCGTTAAGGCGTTTGAGGCTGGCCTCGGGCCAGAGCTCCTTCGTGTTGTAGTAATCCCGAAACGCCGGCGTTCCTTTCGGCAGCTTGAGCCACTTCGCTTTCCATCGGGTGTAGATGTGCACGTCCGGTTTGAACGGAACAGGTTTGTCGAGCGTTCCGACGCGCACGAACCGGAGATTGGGTCTGCGTCCGTAGTCACTCCAGAGCGCCGTCTGACACTTTGGGCAGCGGTAGATTTCGTGCGGACCGTTCTCGCGTGGCACCGGAACCGCTACCGGTTTGCCGCGGAGCAGCTTGATCGCCTGAGTCTCGATGATTGCGTTAAGTACAAAGGCGCTGCCGGTTAGCCGCTGGCAATCGTCGCAGTGACAGCAGTGGACAAACATTGGCTTGTCGAGGAGTTGGTAGCGGATGGATCCGCAGGCGCAGCCTCCGGTGACTTTCTTTGCCATAGTGAACGATAAGCGAAACGCAAAAGGCGAAAAGTCTGCCGTAACGCCTACGCAGCAAACATCGAGAACGAAAAGATCACAAAACCCAAATCGAAGAACTGAATGTAAGGCTTACATTGACCGCAATTCCAATTCAGGCCCAACTCCAATCGGCTTTGCTGAGATTGCACTCTATTTCAGTTGGATCTCTGTTCAGTCCCTCGTGTTCGTGCCATAAATAACGTTCGGGCAGATACGGCAGGCAACGGCACCTTCCTGCGCGGACCGATCTGCAAGCGGCAACAAGCGTTCCACGGTCTTAAAGCCGAACCGGCGAGACAAGATCTGCGCACAATTTAGCAAAAAACGCGCAGCAACGGACCAGTATGTGTGCTGGCCTCTCATAAGCATTTATTAACGCGCGCAGAGTGAATCCAACGAACATTTTGACAGAGCTCAAGCGGCGGAATGTTTACCGTGCAGCGATCGCTTACGGGGTCGTCGCATGGTTTCTCACGCAGCTGACAACGCAGGTC
>JBLMXH010000223.1:0-2541 GCA_050257685.1 Nitrospirota bacterium | reverse complement strand
GTTATCCCCAACGCGTTGATATGGGCCCGAGTCATCGCCTTGGGGACAAGGCGATCCACCGCAGTAAACGCAAGTCAATCGCGGGCGAGGAATTTCAACTCCGCTGAGGACAGCGGACGCTACAGAGATACAACGCATCAGAAGCAGAAGTTCGCGTGACGACAAAGCTGGTTCGCTGTAGCGGCGGTCGCTGACCGCCGATTACGATCAGCGCGCGATCACAGCACGGCGCTCACAGAGCGCCGCTACAGTGGTGGTTTATTGCTGCCGACACGGCCGCCTCTACACCGGGTCTTCTTGCTACTTGAGTAATCAAGGCACATCCTACGTTACTGAAAGGTTTCACCGTGGCGAAACGTATTGATCTTTTTGACAGCACGTACAGCCATTTCACCAAACACGTCCTCGAGACCATCCGTAAGGAGACTTTCGGTCAGGACATTGGCCAGAACAGTTGGACCACAGTCGAGGAATACGATCGGTTTATTTCATGGCTTGATCTTCGACCTGAGCATCACGTTCTCGAAGTTGCCAGTGGTTCCGGTGGACCTGCACGATATGTCGCAAACAGCGCAGGTTGCCGCGTCACCGGCATCGATGCCAATGAAGCAGGAGTCGCTACGGCCAATCAGAGCGTGGCCGGTTCCGATCTCTCTGATCGGATCACATTTAAAGTCGCAGACGCCAATTCCCCATTGCCTTTCGATGATAATTCGTTCGACGCGATCCTTTGCATCGACTCGATGAACCATTTTCCCGATCGAGTGAAAGTATTCCAGGAATGGCGCCGCGTTCTCCGGCCCGGGCGACGCGCGATCTTCACTGATCCGGTCGTAATTACGGGGCCAGTGACCAATGACGAATTAGCTCTGCGCAGTTCGATCGGGCTCTTCCTGTTCGTGCCTCATGGGGTCAACGAACGGCTTATCGAAGCGTCGGGATTTCGTTTGTTGAAGTATGAAGACGTCAGCGCAAATGCTGCCATGGTTTCGCGGCGCTGGCATGAATCACGGCAACGGAACAAAGACGCCCTCGTAAAGATCGAAGGAGAAGAACGGTTCGCAGGTCTTCAACAATTTTTTGCAGCGGTGCACAGCCTAACCAGTGAAAGACGCCTCTCGAGAATCGTGTACGTGGTCGAAAAACGGAATCAGTAAGACGTTTTTCCGCGATACAAATTTGCAGAGACAACTCAGGGTTGCAGAAAAATCTGCATGTTCTGATAGTCGAACGTCACGGCGTACGGCTTGAAGAAATCGTGGCCGACCATGCCGGCGAGATGAAAACCGAACGTGTTTTCCCACGGAAACGGCCCATCATAAAGACCTGGCACGTTCTCCTCCTTTATCTCTCCGAAGGAAAGTTGATGCACGGTGTACGGAATGATTTTCAGCGTTCCGCCTCCGCCTGCTCCTTCTGAGGCTTTGGCTTCGTCGAGCTTAATCCCGGCTTCCTTGATCACCGACTCCGCTAATTTAGCGCCCGCGCCCGTCAATCCTGTATCAACGAAAAGGAGCGACGGCGGGAGTGTCTCCACGCGGCCCCAGCCCACCATGAAGTGATCGCTCGCCATCCAAATGGGAACAACGACTTTTTTCCCGGGCGACTTTTTAAACTCTTCCAAGCTTTGGGCATCTTTTCGGCGCAACACAAGCTCGCCGTGCGGATAGTCCATGGTCGTCAGGAAATGGTAGAACAAAGTGGTCCCGATGATTCCGTCGATTTGTTTCACGCCAAAACCTTCCGAGAGCTGGCGCAAGGGAAGCATCGCGGTGGGCACGTTCTTGACGGTCCAATCGCCGAGAGTGATTGACTCAATCCGCCCAAGCTGAACCTGAGCGTGTTGTCCCCCGGAGAAAGTGCCTTGTACCGCTCCGAATTGCGGGATCCCAAGCTCCTTCGCAAAATCAGTGTCGAGTGCGACCTCTGAACCCCCGGTATCGATGAAAAAGGTGACTTCCTTACCACCGTTGATCCGCACATTGACGATCGGCAGCGGATCGGTCTTGACGAATTTTACACGCGCGCTTGTCCCTTTGCCTTCCAATTCGTAGGGCGTCTGGCCCTTGAAACTCTCCAACTTCGAAACATTCAAAGTCGGGTATTGCTCCGTAATGAGTTTGTTGCTCACGTCGACGCCGTTCAGCGCAGCTGCCGCTTTTTGAAAATCATCCCGACGATAAAATGTCTCGGCCAACATCACCTTTGGGTCGGCGTTGTCCGGCTGCATTGTTATGGCCTTTTGCAGCCACTTTTGTGCATCGTCGAGCCGGTTCGAAAGCAATGCGATCCGACCCAACTGCAGCGTTGCTGAAAAATCTCGGGGATTTTGAGCAATGATTTTTGAATAGAGTTTGCCAGCTTCGGCAAACTTACCTGCCTCAAAAAGCCGATTGGCGGAATCAATTTCTGATTGTTTAGCCTGGCTCGTCGGTTCAGCTGTAGCCTGCCTGCTCGCGAAGTATTTCGGAGCTGTCGTTGACTGCGACCTCGTAGCGCCAGCCACGAGAATAATCGCGGCACACGCGACAGCGATGCACG
>JBLMXH010000222.1:0-4974 GCA_050257685.1 Nitrospirota bacterium | reverse complement strand
CTCCAATCTCGATGATGGCGTTTAGTGGTTCCGATAGTGCGATGCCAGTCAGGGCGGTGGCGACATCATCCGCTGCGATTGGCTGCATGAGAGCTGATGACAACCGAACGGTTTGTCCTTCGGTGGCCGATTGCACGATGCCCTTCCCGAACTCAAAGAACTGCGTCGAGCGGACGATCGTGAATGGAATTCCTGATGCCTTGATGATGTTTTCCTGAGCCACCTTCGCGCGCAAATACCCGCTTGAGGGAAGGCGGTCTGCGCCAACGATCGACAACGCTACGTGGTGCCGTACGCCGGCAACTGCTTCGGCAGCGAGCAGATTACGTGTTGCCGTCTGGAAGAATTCCATAACCGCTGTGTCGTCCCACGATGGCGCATTCGCGACGTCAACCACGACCTGAGCTCCTGTCAGCACTTTCGCCACGCCCTCGCCAGTAAAGGTGTTGACGCCCGAGGAAGGTGACGCAGCCAACACCTCCTGGCCACGGTGGCGCAGATTGTTTACCACTCTTTTTCCGATGAGGCCGGTGCCTCCAATGACTACGACTTTAATTTTGTTATTCATATGTTTTCTCTTTCTACCATTTGATCCACGTACGGTAAGAAACGCTCGCTCGAGGTCAGGGTAACTTAAGTTGCATTTTTGCCCGGCTCATTGGCGGGTCCCAACAGGGTTTACTGCGATAAATGGCCCGCCACGGCGGGTAAACTGAACAAGCGCCGAGCGCTCCATGCTCGCTGCCCAACCTAAAGCGAATTCAGCAGGCGTTGTGGGGGGTGCTCGCGTCTGCGCCCTTTTTTTACAGTTGCCGATTGTGTAGATATGTGTGATAACAACATATGGCCATTCCACTCACCGACCGCGAGCTCAAGAAGGGAAGCGCTGAACTGTTAATTCTGTCGCTGGTGGAGGACCGGGCTCGTCACGGCTATGAAATCGGGCAGCTGATCGAACTGCGCTCGCGAGGCGCGCTACGGTTCAACCTCGCATCCTTTTATCCGCTGCTTTACCGATTGGAAACACGGGGATGGATCCGGGGTCGGTGGGTGGAAAAGCCGGGACAACGTCGGCGGCGGTACTACCGACTCACGCGCGCGGGTAGAAAGATCCTCGCCGCACAGCGAGACGGCTGGCGCGAATTTGTGGAAGCGGTTGGGCGAATCACCGGAATTGAGTATGCTTGATTTCAGGACCGAGATTCGCCAATCGATTGCGGAATTGGATTTGCCGCCGGAACGCGAGGCTGAAATCATCGAGGAACTTTCGCAGGATCTCGAGGAGCGGTTCGAAAAAGCGCTCAGCGAGGGAGCGTCTGAAGACGAAGCAAGACAACGTGCATTAAACGAGTTGGCGGAGCCGGAGTCACTGAGTGCCCAGCTTAAGCAGGCGAGAATGCGTTCGCGCCCTCGGTCGCTGACGATGGGAAAGAACAAAACGCGGCTGCGGTTCGCAGGATTTTGGGACGACATCCGATTCGGCCTTCGCATGTTGCGGAAGCAACCGGGATTCGCAGTTGTCGCAGTCGTAACTCTCGGCATCGGGATTGGCGCCAGCACAGCCATGTTGAGCCTGGTGCGGGATGTGTTGCTGCGACCTCTGCCGTACGCTCATTCTGATCGGCTGTACGCAATTTGGGCCAGCTCGGAATCGACAGGACAAGTGAAGGTAGCGGCGTCTGGACCGGATTTTGAGGATTACCTCGATCAAAACCGATCGTTTGTTCGTGTGGCTGAATACATCCCGCGTTTCACATTCACCTGGACGGGCGATGGCGAGCCGAGACTCGTCACATGCACTTCGGTTTCGCAGGACTTCTTTCCGATGTTAGGCATTCGACCGTTTCTAGGGCGGCTATATGAACCGCGGGAGTACACGTATTTAGAAAATGACACGCTGATCGTCTCCTACAATTTCTGGAAAAACCAGCTCGGTAGCGATCCACACGTGATCGGACGGGTAATTCACTTTGAAGGCGTCAGTGAAACCATCATCGGCGTGCTGCCGCCGTTATCGGATCTTTTTCCAGATACGGATGTCTGGCCCAAGCACACGGTGCGGCCCAGCTGGCCATACATGAAATGGCGGGGGAATAAATTCTTGCGCGTGATGGGTGAATTGAAGCCGGGGGTTACTCCAACGATGGCTGAAGACGATCTCACCGCGATTTTGCGACGGGTTTCCGAAGAACCGCGGGACGTACGTGTGCACTTGGTTCCGTTGAAAGAGGATTTGGTCGGAAATGTGCGGATGCCGTTGTACGCGACGTTAGGCGCGGCTACCCTCATCCTGATCGTTGCTTGTTTTAACGTAGCTGCGCTCTTACTGGCGCGGATGGTGAAGCGTGAAGGCGAAATCGCCGTCAGATTGAGCGTGGGCGCCGGTCTGCCGCGGATCACTCAACAACTTATTACCGAATCGATGTTATTGAGCGCCATCGGTTGCACCGTCGGCTTATTCATTGCCTGGGGCCTGCTTCGAATGCTCGTCCGAATTCCGAATTTGCCGTTGCCGCGCATGGACAGCGTTCATTTGAATGTACCGGCTTTGCTGGCCACGATCGCGATCGCGAGTGTGGCGACAATCTTTTTCGGGTGGATTTCGTCAGTCGGCTTTTCCCGGTTGAATCTGTTTTCCGCATTAGGCCCGCGCGGTCTTGAAGTAACGGGGCGTCGCGGTTTGTCTCTTGCGCTCATGGTCACGGGCGAGATCGCCTGCGCCGTCGTGCTCACAGTAAGTGTGTGTTTGCTGGTGCATAGTTTCTGGCGAGTCATCCATGTGGATCCCGGGTTTCAACCTCAGTCACTGCTGCGGGTCTATTTACGAACAAACTATTACGATCAAGATGGTCGCCCTTTTTGGAAAGGCGTGCTCAGTGAGACCGCGTCAGTACCTGGCGTGCGGCATGTTGCTCTTTCCGATTGGCGGCCGGCGCGCGATGCCGCGACGGCGACGTTCATTTTCGAGGATCGCCCGAACGATCCAACTCGGCTTCCTTCCGGTGAAGGGTCGTGGGTGAGCGACGACTTCTTCCGAACCGTCGGCACTCCCTTGCTCGCAGGGAGGTCATTTACCGAGCACGACGATGATACAGCGCCCGCAGTCGCGATCATCAACGACGAAGCCGCGCGCCAATTTTGGCCCGGTCAGAATCCAATCGGCAAACGGATAGGAGTCAATTACACCGGACCGGGAAGAAGAAGCGAAGTCGCTCCACGGCTGCGAGAGATTGTGGGGGTAGCTGGCAATATTCGACACGATTCACTCGATGCTCCGGCGTCGCCGGCGATCTATCTGCCCTATTTACAAGACGAGACGCACCACGACATGGCGACAATGAGTCTTTTCGTGCGAGCGGATGCAAACCCGATGGCGCTGGCCGATAGCCTGCGCGATCGAATTCATGCCGTCGCACCGAATCAGCCGGTGCAGGATATTCAGACTGTGGCCGACCTGGTTTCGCAGTCGGTAGCGACGCGGCGCTACACTTTAGTTCTCGTTGGCGCGTTCGCCGTTATCGGACTTCTGCTTGCGGCAGTCGGTGTTTACGGCGTCATGTCATATGTGACTTCGCAAAGGGCGCGTGAGTTTGGAATCCGGATTGCGCTCGGGGCAACGCGCGGACGAGTTGTTTCACATGTGTTGCAGCGAAGCGCGGTTCTCACCGCGTTTGGGGTGGCGGCCGGAATCGCCGGTTCCTTGCTTCTCACCCGGTCGCTCTCGAGTTTACTGTTCGAGGTAAATCCACTTGACCTATTTAGCTTCTCGGCTGCAGTCACGTTGTTGGCACTCGTTTCCGTTGGCGCCGCTCTTCTTCCAGCCTGGCGCGCAGCGCGTGTCGATCCGATTATCGCGATGCAGAGCGAATGAAAGATTCCTCGGGACGATTACAATTTCCGAATTTCTTCGACTTGAAGTTGCGCAAAGCCGTTTCGGAGAATTTGCTTTCCTTTGATTGTTAGAGTCTTGGCAGGGTAATCTGCGAGCTCGGAGGTAACACTCGCCGCGGTGAATTTCCTGAATCCAAACCACGCTGCCGCTGCATCTCACAATGCAGAACCTCGCGGGGCTTATGGAAACACTTCTGCAGGATATCCGCTTCGGATTTCGGCAACTTACGAAACAACCGGCCTTTGCCGTACTTGCCATCATTTCGATAGCGCTAGGCATAGGCGCTAACACTTCGATCTTCAGTTTGGTCGATACGGCTTTACTGCGGCCGCTCGCCGTGAAAGAGCCGTCTCAGTTGGTAGAGCTTTATGGCACGCTGCACAACGATGCAGATTGGTCGCTGCAGTCGTATCCGAATTACAAAGATTACCGCGATCGTAACAGCGTCTTCTCCGGCCTGTTTGTTTATCGCGTCACCGTCAGCAGTCTCACAGTGAACAATTCCAGCCAGCGCATCTGGGGGTATCTCGTTTCCGGAAACTACTTTGATGTTCTCGGTGTGAAGCCGATGCTGGGGCGCGCATTTTTGCCCGAAGAAGATCAGACGCCTGATTCACATCCTGTTGCAGTCATTAGTTACAACTGCTGGCAACGGCGTTTCGCCGGCGATCCGCAGATCGTAGGAAAAGGCATTGAGTTGAATAGCCACCGGTTCACTGTCATCGGGGTCGCACCCAAAGGATTCATCGGCACCGAAGTCGCCTACGATCCGGAAATGTTCGTTCCAGTAATGATGGCAAAGACGATCGAACCTGGCAGCAGATGGCTCGACAAGCGCGACTCGAACAATCTGTTTACTGTCGGCCGGTTAAAGCCCGGGGTGTCGTTCGCGCAAGCGAATGCTGAGCTCCAGACACTGACTGCGAAACTGGCGCAGGATTATCCGGAGAACGTGGGCCGTGGCATCCGGCTCGGGAAACCCGGATTGTTCATTCCCGATATTGCGAATTCTGTCTTTGCGTTCGCCGCACTGCTCGCCGCCGTGGGCGCGCTCGTGATTTTGCTCGCCTGTGTCAATCTTG
>JBLMXH010000221.1:0-3339 GCA_050257685.1 Nitrospirota bacterium | reverse complement strand
AAGTAAAACCCGATTCCTTCGGTGTGTAATAGAGGGTGCACACGACGAAGTATTCACCGTTGTGTCCCTGCGGGCGGCGCGCCAATTTATCGTTCTCGTACGCAAGCCGCTGCACGACTTCCGGCCATGGGATGTCGGCACGCAGTTCAGGGTTGATCAAGATCGACAATGCGAGAACGAGAAGTGCTATTGCTCGGTCATTCTGAGCGGAGCGCAGCGAAGTCGAAGAATCCCGCCGCATTACCTTGGATACCGCACCGGGATTCCTCGAGTTCGCTCGGAATGACAACTTCCAAAACCGCAGCGGCTTAATCATGGATGAATGCCCTCACCGGGCCGCCCAGCAGTATTTCGATCGGCAATTTTTCCATTTCGTATTCGTAGGGCGGCTGTTTCCATGCGAACTGATCTCGATACAATCTTCGGATCATCCGAATGATTTCGATTCCTGTTATGAACGGCTGGAAACGTTCGCGATCGATCACATGAATTTGCGCGCCGCCGCAAAGTTGACCGGCAAATTTTTGAAATGTTGGCTGGAAATAATTTTCGCGAAAGAAAACGCCGGGCAGCTGCCGAGCGTTAAGCTCCGTGCAAAGTTTTTCGGCATCGATAAATGGCGCGCCAAAGATTTCGAACGGTCGCGTCGTCCCGCGTCCCTCCGAAATATTTGTGCCTTCCAACAGACACATGCCAGGGTAAACCGTGGCGGTCTCGAGGGTCGGCATGTTCGGTGACGGCATTACCCATGGCAAACCTGTCTGGTCGAACCACATCGCGCGCTCCCAGTTTTTCATGGGAAGGACCGACAGTTCGCAGTTGGGAAATGCTTCATCGCGGAATTGCTGCGCCAGTTCGCCGATGGTGCGGCCGTGTCGCACCGGAATGGAATGCATCCCGACGAACGATTTGTAATCCGGACCAAGCATCGGCCCTTCAATCGTTAGGCCATTAATTGGATTTGGCCGATCCAGTACAGCCACTGCAATGCCGTATTTCTCACACGCACGCATGGAGAGATACAGCGTCCAAATAAACGTGTAGTAACGCGATCCAATGTCCTGAAGATGGATCACTAAAACATCCAGGCCTTCCAGCATTTCTGCCGTCGGTTCGCGATGGTCGCCGTAAAGGCTGTAAACCGGAATGTGCAAACGCGGATGCTCGTAACCGGTCCATTCCACCATGTTGTCCTGCGTCTGGCCGAGAAATCCGTGTTGCGGGCCGAAAAAAGCGGCGAGGTGAAATAAATCGCCACTGTGTCGCTCGAAGATTCGTGACGCGTGTTCAAGCGTAGAGGAAACCGAAGCCGGATGAAGCAGCGCACCGATACGCGCGCCTCGAAATCTCTTAGGCCAAAGTTCAGATAAATGATCGAGCGGCAGTTGGACGGGCACGGCGATCTTGTACTACAACAGGCCCGTCGTAGCGAACCAGTTCTAGGTCGTATGTGTCAGACGCTGACCATTACACCCGTTTCCAACGGCGTACGGCGAAAAGTGCGAGAACTGAAACCAGCGTGATTGCTGCACACGCTTTCGCGAATAGTTCACCATGCCTGGCATAAAACGTCAGCTCTTGTTCGGTCGGAACTTTGATTTCGCCGGCAAGCACGCCCTCAGTAAACGTACTGCCCGTGTCATCCTGGAGCATCTGAGTGGCTCGGCCAAATTGATTGATGAAACAAGTGACACCTGTATTCGCCGCGCGGACCATGGGACGACGCGTTTCTACGCAGCGAAAGATTGCATTCGCCAGGTGTTGGTGCGATCCAGCGGAGCGCTGAAACCATCCATCGTTCGTCACATCAATGAGCAGATTCGCACCGGGGCTTGTCTCAGTCGGGAGGACAAATCGTCTGGTGAGTTCGCCAATGGTGTCCTCGAAACAGATCAACGGTGCCACATGGACATCGTTATCGGTCAGAGTGAACACCGTGTATTCGCTTCCTCCTTTGAAATCGCCGGGTACTTGATCGCCTACGATTTGGGCAAGGAGCGGCAGCGCGTGTCGACCGGGAACATATTCGCCGAATGGTACCAGATGGACTTTTCGATAGACCTGCATGCGTTCGCCACCATCGGAAACAAGCAGCGCTGCGTTGTAAACATCTCGGTTATCGTCCACATCAATCGTTCCCAACAAAAGGTCTGTCTCCGATGATGCAGCCAAATCCATCACGAACTTGTGGCTCTGCTCATCTGCGAGAACTGGCCCGGGCATCGAGCTTTCTGGCCATACCAACAAATCAGGTGGGGGATTTGAGCGTAGTGCGATTTCACTCAAGCGGCGAAATTGATCAAAAATTTTTCTGGTAAACTCCGGATCAAACTTCTGGTTTTGCGGAACATTCGATTGCACCGCCGCGACGCGGAGCGGTTTTGTGGGTGTTGAAACCTGGGTCGCACGGAGTCCGAAAACCAAAACCCCGACGATGGCTGCCATGGTGAGCGTGAAATCAAAATGCGCCCGCATTACCCGTGTCCGCGCTTCGACAATCAGTCGATAGGCGGTTGTAATGACAATCACGTTGGCAAACGCAACCAGGAACGACAATCCGGCAACCCCGGTAAGCTCTGTGATTTGAATCAACGGCCAGTTGTCGTGTAACGCCACACCGAGGCCGTTCCAGCCAAAGCCAGAGAAAACCCAGCCACGCGACCATTCAAGCGTGGTCCACGCCGCCGCGAGGACGAAAGCGAGTCGCAGATTGCTGGTCGATTTTGTCCATGGCGATTGCGAAAGGGGCGGCGCTGTGCTTCGGGCTTGAAAGAGCATCTGGTCCCATTTGCTTGCAGCGTGTGATTGGGCCTTGCGCGGTGCCCGTGGCCGCAGCAAATCGCAAAACCACGCCCAGATCGCGAAATAAATCGCCATGTAAAACTGAAGAACGAACCAACCGAGAATGGTAACGGTCGTGAGCCAGGAAAATACGATCCAAAAAAAAGTGAGGCCGGCGACATAACCGAGAAGCAGGCTGCGCAGCCCGCGATGACGTGACTCGGTGCCGGAAAACCAGATCCCGGCGATCAGCGGGGTCAACGCGATCCAGCAGAACCACGTCAGGTTGAACGGCGCAAAGCAAGCCGCGTATAGAACCCCGCTAAGGATCGCAGCAAACCATGGCCAAAATTTTGTAATTCTCCTCATCAAATGCTTGCAAACGGCTAGGTCGCAAGCTCCAAACTCCAACATCCAAGCTCCAAAAAAACTTCAAATCCCAAAGAGCAACTCTCCAGTTTGCACGCTCATACTGTCACGTCGAGCGGAGCGAAACATTCTATTCCAGAAGATCTCGATCCCAGAGATCTTTCGCTTCGCTCAGAATGACAGTTGCAT
>JBLMXH010000220.1:0-21199 GCA_050257685.1 Nitrospirota bacterium | reverse complement strand
CGCGGAAATACACGAACTACTGCGTTAGCGTCGCCTAACGACTGCAATTGCAACGCAACCGCATCGATTGCCGGCAAGCGATGCGCTTGCCCTACAATAATCGTGTCGGCGTTGTTATTCCGAGCGAAAGCCGAGGAATCTCGAATTAATTTCTCTGGCGCCACGGAAAGCAGGTTCGAGAGATGTCTCGACTTCGCTCGGCATGATAGAGAGCGAAGAGTGCCTCGCGCTAATCCAAGTCGTACGTCGTAATCTCGAGCTGGTGGCCGTCTGGATCGCGGAAATAAATCGAATGCGCGATTTCGTGATCCTGGAATTCGAATTTGATTCCGTGCTTTTCCAACTCGCGTTGTGCAGCGTGAAAATTTTTCCGATCCGCGCGAAAAGCGAGATGAAGCATTTTAATCTCGCGCTGTGCGGAGGTCTTCGGTTTCTGATTCGCAGGAAACAAGGCGATGCCGGTATTTCCTTTGCCAATAAACGTCGGTACCCGATCCCACATTCCCTCATGAAGCCGCTCGAATCCGAGAACGTCGATGTACCATTTGGCCGATCGTTCAATATCACGGACGCCCATGGCTACGTGATCAATGCCTTCGAGTTGCATGTTGGACAGAATTTACAGATCACTCAAATCGAGACAACAAAGCGATGCGGGGACGCATCGCATTCCCAAAGCACTTCGTGCAAAATCCAATCTAGTGTGTCCCGTTTCGCAAAGCTTAAGAGTGCGCGTCCTCGCGCCGCTTTTGGTTGATCGTGCTGCCAACCGCTGGGCCAGTTTGCCAGTCACCGCTGGTCAGACAAAACTGCGCCTTCGCCGATTTTTTGCATCGCGTTCGGAGAAGTCGGTCCACCTAGATCCCCGCCGTACCGCCCGCTCAATGCCAGTCTAATCGATCGTCCAATTTGCCCGTTCGCAACGCGTCGAGGAATGCCGCGTAGTCTTTGAACGGACCGCCAATAGCTTTCCAGACTGCTTTCGGTTTCGTGTCATTCTTCGCTAGTTTGGCAACGAGGATGTGAAACGTGTGCGCGATTCCGCCGCGCTCGTAGTGCACAACGTAGTAATCGCCGCCTACTGCTGCCCAAATGAGACGCTTGCCGGGTAAAGTCGTATCCATGACGACATCAGTTGCGTTCCATTTTCCACCCGGTTCTGCGAGATTGTTTTTGTCTCCGGCACAAAGCGTGACAACCGGCAGCGGCAAATCGCTTGTGAAATGAATCTCATGAAAAGCCGGGGAATTCTGCAAGACTTTGCGATCGGCGGCCGAGAGTTTTGTCACATCCGCGCAGCACAAGCTCACAGCTCCAATAGCACAGAGTAGATAAAGAACGAGATGCTTCACGCGTATCGCCTGCGAATTCTTTGCGCCGAAGACTGTTTGATTTTCCTCGAACTTCCCGCCGCCCGATCCTCACTTCGAGCTGTCGATGATCTGCTGCGCGTTTCTGATCGCAGACTCGTCCGGCGCTTTGTCTTTCTTCAGGATGTCGATCGCTTTTTGCGCCGAGGCAACGGCTTCTTTCTTATTCCCAAGCTTCGCCTGAATCTGCGCCTTTTTGTACTGCATGAAGTAGGCGTTCGGATTCTTCTCTAGCGCCTGATCGATCCACTTCGCTGCCTGGTTCATGTCCTTGTTGTTATCGTAGTAGAACGCCGCGGCTTGATAGGCCGTGCGCGGGTCGAGCGGAGTCCCTGCGCTAACGGCTGCATCGAGTTCCTTGCTTACCTGTTCGACATCATCCGTAGTCAATTTGACCGGAACGCGTGTTTTATCCCAAAGAAAATTCAGCGTTGCTGAAGCGCCTTTCACATCAGCTAGCCCTATGGTGAACGTCTCGATTGTCTCAGGAATTGATTCCGGCTTCGCCGTGATACGCGCGGCGTCGTTCTCCTGCTTGTAGTCGGCTGCGCTCTGCACCTTCGCGTCTTTCGAAATGATAATAGTCCATTCGTCTGCTGTCGGAATCGTGAAGAGTGCGTATTCACCTGCCGGGATGTCTTTGCCTTCCAGCTTCACCGGTTTGCTAAACTTAATTTTGGTGACCGCGTTCGCCCCGGTGCGCCAGAGCTTACCGTAAGGCACGAGTCCGCCGAATATTTCTCGGTTGTTCTTGTTCGGCCGGGAATAATCCAGCTCGACATCGGTCAACCCGACACGCTGTTTCACCGTTGCGTGCTGGCTGGCTGCCGGGAACTCTATTTTTTTCCCTTCCGCCGCCAGCAAAGTGCCGGGCAGGAGCGGTTCCGTCACGAAGGGAACTGCGAAAAAGGCGAAAAGGAAAAGCAAACGAAGAGGTGATGATTGGATCATAATGTGTTGGATGTTTGAGTGAGAAATCAGCAGTTAATTTCAGGCAAATCTTGTAATCACTGTCGCCATGCTGCGGCGTGCGCGCGCACTGGCGAATTGAAACCTTTGAGTGTCACTTCGCCGACATCCTCGAACAAAAGGCCTTTGCCAAGGCATAGTTCGGCGATTGCGTTCGAGACAAGGATTTGTTCCGGCTGCGCGTGGGCGCAGAGACGGGCAGCGAGTTGAACTGTCGATCCAAACAGATCGTTGTGCTGCTCGACAGGTTCGCCCACGGCGGCGCCGACGCGGACCTTGAGCGCACCGTTGGGATTTACTTGTGCATGCTTGTTCAATTCGCGCTGGATCTGAATTGCGCAGCGAACCGCGCCAGCCGCCGAGACGAATGACGCCATGATGCCGTCGCCAGTATGTTTTATTTCGCGACCGCCTGATACAGACAAGGCATCGCGAACAATCACGTCGTGCACACCGAGAATTGCCAGAGCCGCTTCGTCGCCTAGCGATTGAGTCAATGTTGTCGAATTTACAACGTCGGTGAACAGGATGGTTCGAATGCCCGGATCGCGATCATCAGCGGTACCACCAGGCAGAATGACTGCTCCGGCTGGATTTGTTTCCGTTCCGCCGAGAAACACTTCTGCCACGTCAGGTGCTACCTCAATAATCTTCTCGGGCATCATCCCGTGCGCTTCACGGTGGACTTGCTCCGCGGCCTCAGCACTCGGCGCGTGAGCAAGACAGAAGACTTTCTTACCACTGTCGTTCACCCAGTATTTGGCGTACTTGACGCCATATTTCTTTTGGACCTCCATGTCCCTCGCATGCGCTTTGGCAATGTCTTCCGGTGTTGTCCCATCGTCGAGATTATGAATGTCCATGTACAACGGCATAGGGACAGATTTTAGCGAGATATAATTCGATGCAAAACGCTGATCTCGGCAGGCTTGCTCAACGTTTGGTAAACGACACAATAGCGTTCGGTCAGGCGCAGTAGTGTCGCGATCTGCTCTTCGCTCGCGTCAGTGTCCAGGTCGACATTCAGTCGAATCTGCTTAAAACCGACGGGCACATCCTTGGAAATAGCGAGCGTGCCGCGGAAATCGAGATCGCCTTCAGCGCGAATGGTCGCATCACGTAACGAAACGCCGAGAGCGGTAGCGACGGCGCACAATGTGACACCTGCGCATCCGACCAATGCTTCGAGCAACATGTCCGCGGAACAGGCGCTCTTTCCGTCACCACCGGTAGCGGGATGAAGACCGGCTTCGACGCGCCCTTTTCCGGTTTCGATTTTGCACGTCATCTTTTCGCCGACTCGTCCCTCGGCTGTCAGCGTCACCAAAGCCGTCTCAGGACGCTCGCGATATTGCGCTTTCAGCGGCGCTTGCAATGATCTCAGTTCGTCTGTTGTCATTAGTTGGCAGTTTATCAATGCTCGTGTGCGATGCCAAACGCGCCTGAAAGCGATGCGAGGACGCATCGCAGTCCCAAAGCACTTCGTGCGAAATCTAATCAACGGCGTCCTGTTTTCGCGAAGTTTTGGGAGTGCGGGGCGTCCTCGCTCGCTTTCTGTTGTAGAGGCGTTTGTGGTAAACGCCTGCAGCAATTCAACCCGCCCGGAGAGCGATACCCGGCTAAAGCTGTGTGTTAAGAGATAGACCGCCCGCGATCCGATATGTGAAGGCTGCCGCGCGATGGAATCACATATCCCAGTTGAATTCGCTCTTAATTTCTTTGCCGTTGATAGAGAGGACAGCCTTACTGTTTTTGGCCGAAAAAGAAAACGAAGCGGGCAAATCCGGATTGTTTTTGTTTGAGAAGCGCATGTTCAAAATTCGCTTTTCCATGTCGAACTTTTGAATCTGAAGACCCTCGCGAGGGAGGACAACCCAGTCTTTAGCTCCGGGAGGCGTGAAGAGAACTTGGGCAACGACTGCATCGTCTTCGTATCCGACCATAATCTGCATGTTGTAACCGCCCCCATTGAACAACAGAGCTTCGGTGGCATGCAGACTTGAACATGCAAAGAGAAGCAGAGCTGCCGAGAACAGGAATCGTCGCATTATGAGTTGCCAGTCGGCTTGATGTTTTGATTCACGCGGAAGAAATTATCCGGATCGTATTTCTTTTTGATCGCGACAAGGCGTTCGTAATTGCCGCCGTAGGTTTTCTTCACGCGTTCTTCGCCCTCGTCGCCCATGAGGAAGTTTACGTATGCTCCACCCGCGGAAAACGGATGCACCGCATCGTAATAGTTCTTGGTCCAGGAAATAATTTTGTCATTGTTGGCTGGATCAGGATCGACACCCACGATCACCTGCGCCCACATGGCGTCACGATAATTCCATGCGGTATCGCTTTTTCCTACGCGCGCTGCAGCGCCATTGATCGGATACATGTGCATGGTGGAATGCATTGTTGGCAGCGCTTCAGCAAACCGAATGTGCTGCGGTATCGCTTCGTCGCTTATCTCATTCAGAAAATTCGCACGCCAATACCATTGCAGACCGGGCGGATAAAGCGCATCGAACATGCTTTGCAACGCCGGATGCGGCAGCGGTCCCACAAAATCCAGCGCAGGCGTTTTGAACGCTCGAATCGGCCTGAATGTCTCTTCTGCTTTCTCCTGTGGTCCGGTGTATGCCCAGACTACTCCGCACATTTTTTTCATGTGCAGATGTTCGGGGAAGGGCGGAGCTGGTGGGACCGTGAGAAAAGCGAAAAAGCCATTCAAATCATCCGGCGCAGAGGGAATCAGGTCGCGATACCATTTCATCACGTCGGCAGCCTCGCTCAGCTCGTAAAGCATAGGGCCCGCATAGAGCGTGTCGACCGGGTGCAGTTTGAATGTGAACGACGTGATGACGCCAAAATTGCCGCCACCGCCGCGAAGCGCCCAGAATAGATCCGGATTTTCGTCCGCGCTGGCTTTGACAAATTTGCCGTTGGCTAATACCACATCAGCCGAGAGCAAATTATCGATGCTCAGACCGCATTTCCGGGTGAGATGGCCGACACCGCCGCCCAGGGTTAATCCACCGACGCCAGTTGTGGAAATCACGCCGCTCGGCGTGGCCAGTCCGAACGCATGAGTGGCGTGGTCGACGTCGCCCCACACGCAACCGCCGCCAACCGTGACTGTGCGGGACGCAGGATCTACTCGCGCGTATTTGATCGAAGCGAGATCGATCACCAGACCATCATCGCAAACTCCCAGGCCACCTGCGTTGTGCCCGCCGCCGCGGATTGAGACAAGCAGATTGTTTTCACGGGCGAAGTTTATGGCGCGGATCACGTCGGCGACGTCCGCGCACCGCGCGATCAAGCGCGGTTTCTTATGGATCATCGCGTTGTAGACCTTGCGCGCTTCGTCATAATCTGCGTCGCCGGGCTGGATGAGTCTACCTCTGAGGCTTCGTTTTAATTCGGCAATGGAATCTTCGTTGAGCATAGTGAAAAGGATTGTAACGCAGACAGTTATACCTGCTAGCTGAAGGATCAAGGAACGATAACTTCCGAGTCGTCGATTTCCATTCGCCCGCCGTCGCGCCCCTGCAGAGACTACACAGGCAAGCTGCCGCTCCTTACGCTGCGTTAAACCGCTTTTCGATTGAACCTAAGATCCATTTATGGTTAGCCTGTCGGCAGAGGCACCCCGCAATGTCTCACCCATATAGATCCTGGACACGGCGCGATTTCTTAAGAATCGCCAGTCGGGCGGGATTGCTAAGCGCATTCCCAACATTGGCCAGCGCTGCCGACGCAATCGAATCCGACAGGGTCTGCATCTCCATCCTGCATACGACCGATTTACACGGCCACATTTTGCCGACGTTTGATTATGACGGGACTGCTGATCGCGGCGGTTTGGCACGTTGTGTCACGCAAATCCGCCGCTGGCGTAAGCAGAATCCGAACTCAATTTTGATCGATATCGGCGATGTCTATCAGGGCACCGACGTAAGCCTTCGAAACAAAGGCAACCTGATGATCGATCTTTTCAATCACCTCAAATACGACGCGTGGGTGATTGGCAATCACGAGTTCGATTGGGGAATCGAGCCGTTTATCAATGGACTTCAAAAATCGGCAATGCCGGTGCTGGGTGCAAACACGACATTAGACGGAAAACCCGCCGGGTCATATTCCGATTCGCAACATCCGTTCGGAAAAGTTCAGCCATTTATTGTCAGGCAGATTCAGGGAATCAAACTCGCAATAATTGGAATCACCACGCCGGGTATGTCATTTTGGCTTCCGCGGCAGTTTACCGTTGGAATCGATTTTCAACATCCCATTGAGCCTGTACGCCGCGCAATTGCGGCAGCCACAAGCGAAGGTGCGGATGCGATTGTGCTCACAGGACACATGGGATTGAAGCCGCGCACGGGGGGCGATGACTTTGCGAACACGGTGATGGCGTTAACTTCGGAGTTCCCGGATATCGCAGCTTTCATCGCTGGCCATACTCATCAGGCAATTCCAAGTCGCCTAACGAATCGGGTACTTTTCACGCAGGCCGATCACTTTGGGATTCACGTTGGCCGGCTCGATCTGTTGTTTGATCGGCATTCGAAAAAACTGCTACGTCGGGAAGCAATCTGCGAGCTGATGGATAACCGTTTCGATCCCGATCAGGTTGTGCTTTCCAGAGCAGGATCGCAGCTTGAACAATCGCAGGCGTTCCTCGCACAACCGGTAGGACAATTGACGGAGACCTTGCGCGCTCGCGGTCGTCACGGCCAACCGAGTGATATCGAGAAGCTGATTGGCACCGCGATTACAGAGACATTGGCGGAACGAAGCATTGTTGTCGATGCCGTCATGCATGGCGTATTCGATAAAGAAGCCAAACTTGCGGCAGGCCTAACGAGGATAAAGGACATCTGGAATATCATTCCCTACGAAAATCTCATCGTTACCGCCACGCTTTCCGCTGACGAAATAAGAACAGTCATGGAAGAAGTCTGTGCCAGCCATGAGCCAAGAAGCTTGCTGGGGATCGCAGTAAGAGTGCAGGGGCGCGGTCCGGACTCCAGGATCATTTCACTGACATTCCCAGATGGACGTGCCCTGGAGCGCGATAAGAAATACGTGATCGCGTTCAACAGTTTCGACGCGCGAAGCGGCGGCCATCATTTCATGAAATTGCGAGCGTTACTGGACAGACCGGAAGGAAATTGCGTTCTGCACCCCGTGCAAACACGTGACGCGCTGATCGATTACTTCCGGCGACACAAAGTTGTAAAGAAGATTGCGGACATTGGCGCGTTGGAAGTCGCAGCCTGAATGGGAGCGCCGCCTTCCAGGCGGCAGTGTTCGGCATCTTGCCGAATACAAATCCGAACAGAAACGTTCGGCAGGATCCCGAACGCCTACACGCGGGAAGCGTGCGCTCCCCGGAAGACTTTGCCTTGCAAAAACGCTCTATTTCGCTTGCCTATCTCGCCATGCGACTTGGGATTCTTTTCTTTATTGGTTTGTTGCTAAGCCTCGATTTTGCCTCGCCGCAGACGGTGAAAACCGGATCACCGTCTCCTTCATCGACGCCGAAGCTGCCAGAGGTTAGGCCGGCGTTGATCGGAACCGCTCCAAATTCGCTGATCAACACCATAGACACCGCCGAGCTCATCAAGAAGGGACAAAAGGAAGCCGCGGTAATGTTTTCCTGTCTGGTTGCACCGACTGGCCAAATCGTTCGCAGTGGCGCCTATCGAGGCACACGCGGATCGGAACTGCTCGAGCAGGAATTATTGAAACGCCTCGCCACTGCCAGGTTCACCCCAGCGATCCACAACCACAAGCCGGTCATCGCGATTTTTTATGGGACAGTAAAATTTGCGGTCGTGAACGGGAAACCGCGGCTCCGGATTTTCGCGAATCAACAACTCGAAGAACTCGACAAGGAAACCGATTTCATTGATCCGCAACCGTACGTTGGTGAGGACTCGCAGTTCACCGGTCTGCACTATCCGCAAACGGGCAGCACAGTGGCGATTACTGGCGTTGTGGAGCTTGCGTTGAGCGTGGATGCGAAAGGAGATCTAACGAACATGCAGGTCTTATCCGAGGAACCGCCGCTGCTTGGTTTCGGCAATGCGGCTTTATCCGATTTCAACGGTGCGAAATTCATCCCGGCCTTTCGCAACGGCAAACCGGTGGAATGCAATGTAAAGATTCCGCTGTACTACAAGCCATCGTCCGAGTCCCTCGAATCTAACGAATCGGACTGAACGGGCGCTCGGTTGATGAACGAGGTCGTTTGCACGTCCTCGTTAAGACGACTCGGCGCATTGCAATCTGTGCTCACATATGTGATCGAAAACTGCAATGGGCGAGTGGAATACGAGCAGCCACCGAGCACGAACACCGTCATTTCATATTAACCACATACCTGATTGCACACTGAAATTCGGGATAGCGGACTGAGTGCTGTGAAAAAGATAATTCGCGGATCTTTTTTTAAGCGCGATCCACTCACCTGTGCTCGCGAACTTATCGGCACCGAACTGATTTGGGGACAATGCTCCGGAATCGTGGTTGAGGTCGAAGCGTATGCGGCAATTGGTGACGAAGCTGCGCACACCTTTACGCGTCCGAGCGCTCGCAGCTTTATCGAGCGCAACAAGCCGGGCGTGGCTTACGTCTACTTCAACTACGGCGTTCACTGGATGTTAAACGTGCTGGTGAAAGGCGATGCGAACGGCTTTGTTTTGGTTCGTGCCCTGGAGCCGCGACGAGGGGTGGAACTGATGAAGCGACGCCGTGGTGTTAACGATCTTCGTCAGCTTTGCTCTGGTCCGGGCAAGATCACACAAGCATTCTCTATCACAGGCCGAGATCACGAGCTGGATCTGTGCTCCGATCCGCATCGCTGCTTCGTCGGCAACTCACGCGCGGCTTTTGACGTTGTAGCGGACAAACGCATCGGCATCAGCCGCTCTGCGCATTTGCCGTGGCGATTCACGTTGAATGGGAGCCCCTTCGTGAGCCGCGCGGTAAAACCGTAGCGGCCGTCTCTGACCGCCGTTTCCTATGGTGTGACTGATTTTCGGCGCTCAGAGAGCGCCGCTACAGTTTATTGACTCGCATTATGCTTCATCGAAATTCTTCGTTTCGATGAAGCAAACGAAACAGCGTGTTTTGCTCGGCATGAGCGGTGGAGTGGACTCCAGCGTTGCTGGATATTTGCTGCGCGAGCAGGGCTACGAAGTCATTGGCGTGACGATGAAGGTGTGGCCGCAGGATTGTATCTCGCGCGCGGAGGACAAATGCTGCGGGCCACAGGCAGTCGCCGATGCGCGCAGCGTAGCGCATGCCCTAGGCATTCCGCATTACGTGGTGGACGAGGCGGATCAGTTCGAGCGTGTGGTAATTGATTATTTCGCCAGCGAATATCAGGCCGGGCGGACGCCGAATCCGTGCGTGATGTGCAATGAAAAACTCAAGTTTGGCAATCTCTGGACCAAAGCCACCGCACTTGGCTGCGACTACATCGCAACGGGCCATTATGCAATCATCGAGAATGTAGCAGCCGCGGGCGCTGCCCGCAGTCGTAGCGTTGCGTCGATGGAATTCAATTCTGCCGGGATCACCGCCCCCGGCTACAGGCACGCTGTCCTGCGCAAAGGCATCGATCCGCGCAAGGATCAGTCATATTTTCTTTTCAGTTTGCGTCAGGGGCAATTGCGCCACGCGCTAACCCCGTTGGGCACGATGACCAAGTCGCAGATTCGGGACATCGCTCACTCGTTAGGTCTAAAGGTGGCTGACAAGATCGACAGCCAGGAAATTTGTTTCGTTCCCGGCAACGATTACAAGGCGTTTTTGCGGTCACATCTGGGAGAAGACGAATTTCACCGCGGTAAAATTTACGACATGACTGGAAATCTCCTCGGTGAGCATGACGGGATCGAGCTGTTCACGATCGGGCAGCGCAAAGGGCTGCCTGGCGGTTCGCCACGTCCGCGTTATGTGGTCGATTTGGATCCGGCAACAAATCGCGTTATCGTTGGTGATGCCGACGATCTGGTATGCGAAGAGTTTGAGATCGATCGTGTAAACTGGCATCCGGTTGCCACGGGCGCTGACCGCAGCAGTTCGGTCGGCAGAGAAGCGGCCGGGGTCAACGCCCCCGGCTACAACGACCGATTCGAAGCGACTGTGAAAATCCGATATAACCATCCCGGGACGCGCGCGACAGTGACGCCGCTCGAGAACGATCGCGCCCATATCCGACTGCACGACCCTCAGCGCGCCGTAACGCCCGGACAAGCTGCAGTCATGTATGAAGGTGATGTCGTTCTGGGTGGCGGCTGGATTTGCAGGGCCTGTCATCCTGAGCGTAGCGAAGCAAAGTCGAAGGAGCCCGTGGCCCTGTCCTAAGATAATGCCGCGAGATTCTCGACTTCGCTCGGAATGACCGCTCTTGTTTAGCGAAATGCCTGAAAGAATCCTGCTCGCCCTCAGCACATTTCCCGATGCGGAAACTGCGCGCCGAATTGCAAGTCAGCTCGTGACCGAAAGCTTCGCCGCCTGCGCGAATATTGTAGCGTCCGTGGAATCGATTTACCGGTGGAAGGAGAAGATCGAGTCGGGAGACGAAACACTCGTGTTCTTCAAAGTAAGCGAAGGCGGGCAAACAGCGTTTCAAGACAAACTGCGATCGCTTCATCCGTACGAAGTCCCGGAAATTGTTTTTATCCCGGTGGCGGGCGGGCTGCCGGAATATTTGCGGTGGGTTAGCGAGAACTGCGGTCAGGCTCGCTGATGTCTCTTGCCAGTCAGGTAAATCGCGAGGCCAATGGCGTTCGCAATTGCTGTCACAACAATGATTTTAGCCGCGAAACTCAACGGGCTCGGAACATCGATGATGGGGTAAATGGTGAAAAAAATCGCCGCAAGCGATACGACAGCACCGCAAATGGCCGCAATCCGTAACCAGATTGGAGCCCCTGTACGAATGACGCCGGCGCCAAATAGCGGAATCGCAAACATCGTGAAGTAAACGATACCGTAGAAAACGTTCGAAGCGTTGTCGACCAGTTGAAATGCCTCCTGAATCCCGGCGCCGATCTGGCTGGCGATGGCAATGGTGACGGTCAACCCGCTGACGAAAATAACCGAATTGATCGGCGTTTTGAACCTCGGATGTAGATGTGAGAACCAGCGCGGCAGCAGACAATCCCAGCCGGCGACCATCGGCAATCGTGAACTACCGGTGACGTGGACGCTCGTGGACGCGATCGTTTTCACCGTCATCAAAATAATGGCGATGGACGCGATGGCGCTTGCGACTGGGAAGAAATGCAACCCGAGACGCAGCGTTTGCGGAACCGGCCCAATGAGATCGATCGGTTTGTCGCCGATGAATGCGAGCACCGAACTCGTCCCCAGAATGAACGCGAGCGCGATCACCGGTGACGCGATCACGACAGAGCGACCGATGTCGCGCGCCGGAGAGCGCGTTTCACCGGCCAGAATCGCGACGTATTCAAATCCGCTCAGAGCTCCCACCGCGAGTTTGGTGAAAATGTTGATGCAGTAAAATATCGACATGGTAGGCGCGGCGAGGACAAGCGGATGGTATTCCTTCAAATCGCCGCGAATCACCGCGACGAACGGCAGTGCGATGAGCGCAGCATAGACAGCAAGCATGGTAAAGCCGCCGACGTTATGCACCCACTTGCCTAACGAAAGACCTCGAATCGCGACCCCCCCGAGGCCCGCGACCATTGCGCAGCTCACCAGTGAAACGCACCATTTGCTCTGCGGCATCCAGGCCGCGCTATCGCCGATTGCGTATGAGATGTTTGTGGTTACGAACATCCCGCCCAGTGCGATCACCATGATCGACAGCAACCACAGATTCCATGCCACCATGAAGCCGGCGAATTCGTTGAAGGCAAGTTTTGCCCACTGGTAAATACCACCTTCGAGTGGCATCACCCGACTCAAGTAAATGACAACGACGGCTTGTGGGATGTAGAAGAGTAGAATCGCCAGAACCCAGAAGAAGAGGTGCACCTGGCCGAGCTTCGCGGCGGTACCTACCCAGCTCGAGCCGACCACAAACAGAATTTGCGTGAGAACAAGATCGCTGAGCCCCAGCGGCTTTTTCAGGGTGGCGCTTTGTTCTTCAACAGCGTGTTCCGCGCGATCGAGTTCGGTTGTCATCGTGACGTTAAACCGCTGAACCGTTGAAGCGACATATGCATGTTGTCATCTTGAGCGAAGAGGAACATCTCTGATTTGAGAGCAGCGCCGCGAAAAAGGACAATCCGAGATTCTTCGCTTCGCTCAGAATGACAAGCGCCGTTTACGCTTTAATGCTCCAACCCTTCAACGATTGAACTGCCTTACTGCTCCGCCTGCGATTTTATCGGCGGCGCCGGTTCGTTGCGAAATTCGCGGTGCCGGATTTTGCCGCCGGCGTATGCGATATAGCAGCCTGACCCTAATGCGACCGCTCCGAGCAATACGACTGCGATGGCGAGCGGAGCCGACGATTTTGGCCAGCGCAACGGAACGAGGATCGCAGCCACGCTTAAAGCGGCGAGGGCATAGAAAACGTAGATAACTTTCTCCGCGCGCTCTTCGTGCTCGTCGAGCCACGCGTGACCGTCGTCATCAGTCATCGCCAGGACGCGATCGTATCCCTGTTGGCCGAATTCGAAGACTGGCCACGCGGAAATCGACGTCATGAACACGAGAATCAACGTCACAATGTGTGCTCGGCGGCTTTTTGAGATCAGAGCACCGATAAGAGCGATCCAGCTGATAAGCAGCCCGTACACCGGCAGCGGATTGAGCAATACATGAACGTACTCCGGCTGACGCAAACCCCGAAGAAAGCCTTCTATCATAGTTTACCACTCCACTGCGTTCCCTGAACGTGCGCGGACTGCCGTGCTTCTTCCGGCAAGAATTTTTTCCAGTCGGCTATGGTGAAATGCCACCATTCGGTCCGCATTCCCCAAAAGCCGGCGCGATGCATCGCCCATTGCAGCAAACGAACGTGACCGAGAACCTGGAAAGATGGACCTGTGTAACGCCACATCGCTGCAGGCGTAAAATCATCAAAGTCGCTTGGCATGCTAACGGGGCGATTCCATGAATCAACCAGGGTGGCGTCCACCGCGATTCCCCAGCTGTGAAGCGAGCCCACACCACTTTCAGGGTTCGCAACATAGTCACTGTTGTGCGATGCCTGCCAAAGCTTTGTCTGTACCGCCACCGGCCGATAAGCATCCCAGATTTTCAGCCCATATTGGAAACGCCGCAGAGTGGTTTGAGCCTTATTTAACGCTGCGGCGACCTCGGGCCGGGCGAGAGCGCGCGTGCCCTGAGGGTAAAGCGGATGCTTGAGTAAGTTATTATTTCCCGCATAGCGCAAGTCCACCACGATCGTCGGGTCGACTGATTGAATATCAACGAGAGACGGTTCAGCATTTGCGTTGATCCCGACTAGAATCCCCGCCAGCGGTAGAAACAACCTGGGCCAACTCATGTTGCGAAGTGGTAGCATCGCTAACTAATCCTCTGCTACAGCTGCTTCGGGCACATCGGTCCCGGCCAGACGCTCCAGAAGAAGACGGGCGCTCTCATCCGGCATCGTGAAACGCAATTCCAGATTGGAGCTGCCCTGGGTTTGGATTTCCGGCGGCTGCGAGTAAAGCAATTGCTGCGAGTCAGGCAGACGCAGCCATTGCTCCGGATTGCTGCGCAATTCGCGCGCGACGTCGGTGGCGTTCTTAGGAGCATTCACCTTGATGAGGATCCTGGCTTTTACTGGATTTTGCAGGTTCACTGCAAGCCCGATCAGTTGCGAGACAGCGAGCAATTCACCTGAAAAGATCGGATGAAAAACGCGGGATAAATCCGGTGGATCACGGGAAATCAGCCGCAGCGCGCTTTCGTGATCGAGAGCCTGAAAACGATCGAACAGCTGGCCTGTGATTTTCAGGTCCGGCTTCATTCCGAGACGAACGAGTACAAGCTCGTCCACTTCTTCTGGTGCGCCAACAGCGAGCGTTGCTGGTCCGACCCGGGCCACCGCAAAATCCGGTTTGGCGGATGTATTAGCTGGCGTACCGGAACTCTGGGCAGGGAGCTCAGCGGGGCTGGGCTGCCGCTCCCAAACGGGCAAACCGTTGATCGAGCGCCTTCGAAATTGTCGATCGTCAGCCACGGAACGAATCACCTTGGCGAGCCCCCGCCGGGTTTGGACGAGGTTAAACTCTTTAGTTTCCCCAGTCTCGTCAGTCGTGAGCGCACGGGTGATACGCGCTGTATCGCGCAATGGACTCAACCCCGGAACGGAAGCGGCGGGTCCGATCAATCCAGGCCAGAGCTTGGGCTTGGTATCGCGCCAATGCTTGGCAAGATTCGCTCGTTCAAACTGATCCGTGTTGATCGACAGGATGGTGTCGGTTTCCTGCGGGAGCCATTCGCGTCCTCGCGGCGATTGGAAAACGAGCAGCAATGTAATCGCCAGCAGAACCAGCACTGAGAACGCGGTGAAGTAAAACTTCCGCAGCTCTTGTTTATCAATTTGGCTGGAAAGCTGGGCGAGCTCTGCTTGATGCTTTAACTGCACATCTACCGCCTCTCTGCGACGATGAGCCTCCTGCAGCAGGTGTGGCGCATTCGGCGGAGCAACGCTCTTTTCAGCCAAATGCCGGCCGATGCTCAAATATGCCGGATTTTTTCGTTCTTCGACGGTCTGATGCCGTGCCCGCGCTTCGCGAGCTGCCAGTTCTTGAGCTCGAATGCTCTCAGCCAGTTTTCTATCGCGCGCTTCGAAGTCGCTCCGGATGCGCGCGATGTTTTTTTCTATTGCGGCAAGCTCGGACTCGGCGGTGTTCAGCTTTTCCTTCGCCAGGCGCACCGCGTCGGTGCTGCCCATGCGTGCTCGCACAAGTTCAGCGCGTTCGTCTGGAAGCCGCGCTCGTTTTGCCATGATTCCTGCAGAGAGCGCTTCGAGATCGGGAGGAGCTGGATCAAGCGCGTGCAGGTCGGAAAGTTGTTTCAAAAGATCGCGATCTGCAGATTCGCTTTCCTGAATGCGCCGCTCCACGCCGGCGAGCTCTCGTTCGCACACCTCTGCGGTACTCCTGGCTTGGTTGCGCTTTTGAAGAAGCGGCTTTTTCTCTGCTTCGAGTTTCGCGATTGCGTTCGCCTGCTCACGCGCGATTTGATGGCGTTCCTCTTCAATACGCTTTATTCCCTCGTCAATGCGCGCGATCCGAAGCGCGACTTCTTTTTGCTCCTGCTCCAGTTTCTTCAGTGCAACGATCTCATTGCGTAGCTCCGGAAAGTTTGAAGCCTGTGCTGTCCCCTCGCGTCCGAGGTTAATCTCACTTTTTTGCAGAAGACGCCGGTCGTGCCGAAGTGCTATGCGCGTCTTCTGGCGCTTAAGCTTTAAAGCTACTTCGCGAAAGCCTGTGCCAATGAAGCTCACGAGAAGACGCTATCCGAACCGGCGATGGGAAAAAGGGTTTTCATGTCTCCCGGGCGTTGCATCAACCGACGTCATTATTCCTCAGATGCTGCCAGCTTTGCCAGCACACTGAAGTCCTCCAGCGTCGTCGTGTCCCCGGTGACTTTTGCGCCGCTGGCAATTTCTTTAAGGAGCCGTCGCATAATTTTGCCGCTGCGCGTTTTTGGAAGCGCTTCGGCAAAACGCACTTCATCAGGCCTTGCAATTGCGCCAATGTGCTTGCTGACGTGGTCGCGTAGTTCTTCCTTCAAGCCGCGACTGACTTCAATTCCGGTCTTCATTGTCACAAACGCGACGACGCCCTGACCCTTCAACTCATCCGGTCTGCCGACTACCGCCGCCTCCGCGACTCTAGGATGACTCACCAGCGCACTCTCGATTTCTGATGTGCCCAGCCTGTGACCGGCCACGTTCAGAACATCATCAATGCGCCCGACGATCCAGAAATAGCCGTCCTCATCGCGCCGCGCGCCATCGCCCGTCAGATAATTTCCTTTGAACTCGCTCCAGTATTGCTGCCGGTACCGCGAATTGTCGCCGTAGATCGTGCGCAACATCGAAGGCCATGGTCGGCGAATAATCAATTTGCCGCCGATATTTGGACCGACTTCCTGCCCATTTGCGTCGACCACGGCTGCGTCGACGCCAAAAAATGGAAGCGTGGCGCTCCCGGGCTTGGTTGGTGTCGCGCCCGGAAAAGGCATGATCATGATCGAGCCGGTCTCGGTTTGCCACCACGTATCAACAATGGGGCAACGCCCGCCGCCAATGGTCTTGTGATACCACATCCAGGCTTCCGGATTAATCGGTTCGCCGACTGTGCCTAACAACCGGAGCGATGAGAGATCGTGTTTGGCGACCCAATCATCGCCCCAACGTATGAATGCGCGAATCGCCGTGGGAGCAGTATAAAGGATATTGACCCGATATTCTTCGATGATTCTCCAAAAGCGATCCGGCTCGGGCCAGTTCGGCGCGCCCTCGTACATCACAACAGTTGCACCATTCGCGAGCGGACCGTAAACGATGTAGCTGTGACCGGTGACCCAGCCCACATCGGCTGTGCACCAAAAAATGTCCTCGTCGCGGATGTCGAACCCGTACTTGGTCGTGCAATAAACGTTCACGAGATAACCGCCGGTGGTATGCAAAATTCCTTTCGGCTTGCCGGTCGATCCGCTGGTGTAGAGAAGATAAAGTGGATGCTCGCTGTCGAGCGCAACTGGCGGGCAGTTTGCATCTACGTATTCCAGTTCTCGATGCCACCAGACGTCGCGGCCTTCCTCCATGTGTACGTCGTTTGCCGCTCGGCGAAAAACGATCACACGCCGGACTGAGGTGCCATCGCGCAGGGCGTCATCCACATTTTTCTTCAGAGGCACAATCCCGCCGCGACGATACGCACCGTCGGCGGTGACCAGCGCAATAGCCCCGCTATCGTTGATCCGATCGCGGATGCTGTCGGCGCTGAATCCGCCGAACACCACGGAATGTACCGCACCGATTCGCGCGCACGCCAGCATCGCAATCGCCGCTTCAGGAATGTTCGGCAGATAAATGATGACCCGGTCGCTTTTTTTTATGTTGTTCCGTTTGAGTACATTCGCGAACCGACAGACTTCGCGGTGCAACTGCTGGTACGTGAGCGTGCGCTTGTCGCCGGGTTCACCTTCCCACATTATTGCCGCCTTGTTGCGGCGCGGCCCTGCGAGATGACGGTCCAGGCAATTTTCGGAGACGTTTAGTTTCCCGCCGACGAACCATTTTGCGAACGGCGGTTTCCATTCGACAACCTTCTTCCATGGCGCGCGCCACACCAGCTCTTTAGCTTCACGCGTCCAGAACTTCGCGGGCTGCTGGATCGATTCTCGATACATTCGCCGATATTGAGCCAGGCTCTTGATCCGCGCCTTACTGCTGAACGCCGGTGTGGGCTTGAAAACGCGTTTTTCGACCAGATGCGATTCGATGTTGTCGTGCATGGGCAGTCCCTAATATGCCGAGGAATATTTTTCGGCAAGGATTGTGCAAGATGAAAAAGTTGAAAGGTTAAAAAGTTAAAAGTTAAAACCTTAACCGGATGCACGCCTCACCTTTTGAACTATTTAACTCTTTAACTCCTTCACGATGATGCTCGAACCACTGGCCGACGAATATTTCATGAGCGAGGCATTGCGACAGGCTCAAAAAGCGTACGCGGCCGAGGAAGTGCCGGTCGGCGCGGTAATTGTGCGCGACGGTAAAATCATCGCGCGCGCATATAACCAGGTCGAGTTACTCAAGGACGCGACCGCTCATGCCGAAATGTTGGCGTTAACGCAGGCAGAAGCCGCCGTTGGTGATTGGCGTCTCACCGATTGCGACCTTTACGTGACCAAAGAGCCGTGCGCAATGTGCGCAGGCGCCCTCGTGCACACGCGCATCCGGCGGGTGATCTTCGGTTGCCCAGATCCTTCAGCCGGTGCGGCGGGAAGCATGATCAACCTTCTGCAGATGCAGTGTTTCAATCACCGCTCTCAAATCACGTCCGGTGTGCTGCAACAAGATTGCGCTGCAATTTTGCAGGACTTTTTTCGCAAACGTCGCGAGGAATCAGGGGGATGATTTGCGATGGGCGCAAAAAAAGCTGGCTTGGAATTTCTCCAAGCCAGCCCGTTAACCTCACACTAACCCTTACCCCTTAGTAGCGGTAATAACGCTTGTGGTGCTTGTGATACCTATGCCCGCTGTAGTAGTACGGCCGACCCGTGTAATAGTACGTTCGGTAATAATTCGGGTAGCCTCCGTAATAGCTGTAATAGCTACGCGGGTAGTACCCGTATCCCGGATATCCGTAGTAGCTGTATCCGTATGACGGGTATCCGAATCCAACCCCCACCGGGCCGATTCCAACCGAAACCTGAGCGTCAGCTTGTTTCATCGGAACCAGAGCCAGTCCGATTGCTATCATTGGCAGTAAAAGAAGTTTTTTCATTAAGCCCTCCTTGTTGTGAATTTCGCTTGTTGAGGATGAAAACCCCTGGCACGGAGCTACTGGCGTCTATGAAATCGCGCCTTTTCCTCTTTAATTATGATTCGAATCGAACCGGTCTCGCGGTTCCCACACGGGAGGAAAAAAAGTGCCGATTTTCAGCGACGTAACCAGGAGCTTACGATCCGCTTTAATGGCGATTGTAAGCGTGATGGTGACGATGTTGGCGGTGGTGAGTGCGTGTGCTGTACCGGCTATGCGCCGAACCATAATAGTAAGACTGCGAATAACTGACGTACGGCCGCATCGAATACCCGTACGGGTAATAGTTCAGATATCGCGGATAGCCATAGTAACCGCCAGGGAATCCAAAACTGAGTCCTTCAACTCCGCTTCGGACGAACACTTGCGCGTCAGAACGCTGTGCGGGAATCAATGCCAACCCACTTACTACGACTGCAATTAGAAGAAGTTTTTTCATAGATTTTATAATCCTTCGTTGTTCTAGCAGCACGAAGCTCGTTGTGAGTCTTACGTGAGGCGTTGAATTTCAACGCCTTCCTCCAATGAACACTTCGGATACGGGCGCTCCTGCGGTTCCCTAAGGCGAGCGCACGAATTCAGCCATCAGTGGAAAATGATCAGAAGCAATCTGGGCGAGGGGTGACCGATGTACCGTTAGGTCCAGCGGCCGCACAGGACCGTGAACGAAAATATGATCGACAGCGACCAGCGGAAAGCGGGTCGGAAAAGTGCGAATGTTCTTTTTCACTTGGATGAGTTCCCGCACATCGCGGAGATGCCGGGTGAGTGTGCGATATGGTCGTGAACCGCGCAGACTGTTGAAATCTCCGAGTAAGATAAGCGGTATATCACTGGCAATACGTGCCTGCCAGTCAGCGCTGGTAAACAGTTGTGCTTGAAGGAAGCGTTCGCGCCAGCCGAGACCCAGATGCGTATTGATGATGTGGACCTTGCCGACATTGGTTTCGATCTCCACTTCGACTGCCGCACGATTCTCCCTGCAGAAAAATGGTGGCGTACCCGGTAATTCGACCCCGCGGCGAAAGGTGAGCCGATACCGGCTAAGGATCGCATTGCCATAGTGCTCATTCTCTCGTCGCATGGCCGGATGAAAATAGCTGTGCCACCCTAGCTCCTCGGCGATTATTTTCGTCTGGTCCGCGCCGGAGGAACGTCGTCGCCCCTGATCGAGCTCTTGGAGCGCGACAATATCGACTGACATCTCGGCAATTACGTCGGCTATACGCGTTTCGGAGCGCTGCCGGTCCATGCCCACGCAGCCATGTACATTGTACGTTGCTACACGAAACTTTGTTCCAGACGCTGCAATATTCGTCACGTTCGCGTGTTGTCGGTGTGGTTACATCTGCGACCGAAAGATTGACATTACTCGACCCTTAATTTTTTCCTTCCAAGGTCGATGTCGCCAATCTCGGAACGTAATTTCGCGAGCATGGCTTTTGTCCTCCTCGAACACCTTTGCGTACGACGCAACGAATTGCGGGTCGAGCACGTTCAGATTCGCTTCTTCGTTCAATGACATTGAACGGTTGTCGAGGTTCGCTGAACCGAACGAGGCCCAGCAGTCATCCACAAGCAGATATTTGCAGTGGAATCGCGCCGGCTGATACTCGTAGAAACGGGCGCCAGCTTCGAGTAACGGCTTCCAGCGTGCCTTTCCGACGGCACGAACAGTACGCGCGTCAATGTCAGAACCTGGCGTTATGATCTCTACGTTCACGCCTCGGCGCAGCGCTTTGAGCAAAGTTCGCACTGTGAGATCGTCCGGAATGAAATACGCATTCGCTATGCGGATGTGATGGCGAGCTGCTGCGATTGACACCAGCAACATCAAACGCCCGCTATCGGAGCCTTCGCCAGCTGAGCTCTTAAAGATCTGGCAAATCTGATCTCCGGCGCATTGTTGTTTCGGGAAATAAAGATCGCCGTGTAGCAACTCGGCCCGGGTCTCCAGCCAATTATCCATGAACGCCTGTTGCAACTGCGCCACGACAGGGCCTCGCACCTCGTAATGAGTATCCCGCCACAATCCATGAGTTCGGCCGTTTCCCTTCCAATCGTCCGCAATTCCAACGCCTCCGATGAACCCGACAGTTCCGTCGATGACCAGAATTTTTCGATGCGTTCGGAAGTTAATGCGCGAGAAATGAACAAAGCGGAAAATCTCCACCGCCACACCCGCGCGTTTCATCAGCTTCATGGCGCGTCCGTGTACCGCGTCGCATCCGAGCGCATCCTGAAGAAAATGCACTTTCACGCCATTACGCGCCCGTTCCGCAAGTGCTTCGGCAAAGGCGTCGGAGACTTCGCCTTCCCGGAAAAGAAAATTTTCAAATGTGATTGTGCGTTGCGCCGAAC
>JBLMXH010000219.1:0-13650 GCA_050257685.1 Nitrospirota bacterium | reverse complement strand
CTTTTTCAATCTCTTCGGCTGCACCGATGCCCAGCAGCAAATCAGCGAGCGCAAAACTGGTCGGATCCTGGACACCTTTTTCTTTTGAGCAAGCTTCGCACAAATTTACCTTGTGCATCTTGCCCTCCAGGATCTGTGTCAGGAAAACTGTCGCATCATTACATTTGCAAACGTCGCACAACATCTCTGTTAGTTAGACTGTAGTCTCCCGCAAACATTCAACCCATTACGTTGCCCTGACATCCTCTGCCGCAGACACATGCTGATTAATCGATCGGTGTGCCGGTGGTCTGTGTCATATCGCGGAACCGCGCGATGATCCGGGTGGTGATTGGGCCGGGTTTTCCGCTTCCTATAACGCGGCCATCCGCCTTAACCACGGGAACAATCTCGGCAGCGGTTCCCGTGAGGAAACATTCGTCGGCCACGAAAATGTCGTGCCGCGTGAGATCTGCCTCCGTAACTTTGATGCCGAACTCGTTACCGATATCAAAGACCACGGACCGGGTAATTCCTTGCAGAGCTCCGGCCGTGATGGGCGGCGTGAAAATCTGACCATGCTTGATGACGAAGACATTGTCTGCAGTGCATTCGGCGACATTTCCTGCATCATTCAGCATCAAGGCTTCATCAGCGTTGGCAAGGTTCGCCTCGATCCGGGCCATTACATTATTCAGATAGTTCAATGACTTAACCGCCGGATTGAGGGATGCGGGATTACTGCGTCGGGTCGCGACAGTAACAATGCTCAGTCCTTTCCGGTAAAACTCCTCGTGATAAAGAGCTATTGTCGCGACGATGATGATCACGCTCGGACTTTTGCACTGCTCCGGGTTCAAACCCAGGTTACCGACTCCGCGTGTGACCACCAGACGAACATAACCGTCACGCAGATGGTTTTGCCGAATGGTTTCAAGCAACGCCTTCGTCATCTCCTGGCGGGTCATCGGAATTTCGAGACAAATCGAACGCGCTGAATTCCAAAGACGCTCCAGGTGTTGTTCTAACCGAAAGACGCGACCGTTGTAGAAACGTATGCCCTCGAAAATTCCATCGCCGTAGAGCAATCCATGATCAAACACTGAAACTTTTGCGTCTGCTTCCGAATAGAATTTCCCGTCGATGTAAATCTTCGCTTCCCTGATGCCGGTTGTCGGGCGCGGCCGACTTTCTATTGCAGGTTCGATTGCTTCTTCGGTCGCACGCACGTGAGTCTTTGGTTCATCCAACACCGTCGCATCAGTGGTTTTCATGTTACCAACAAAACCTCAAATATTTAGACGCGCAATTCAAACCGCAAAAACAGCAGCAAAAACGGAATCACTGCAGAAGCCCATCCGCGATGTGCAACTGTCGATCGCCGCGCGTTGCCAGATGGGCGTCATGCGTAACCACCAGAAGGGTTTTGTTGCGATCGCGCGCCAAGTTTAACAGCAGATCCATGATCGCCTCGCCGGTTTTAGAATCGAGGTTTCCAGTCGGCTCATCGGCGAATATGATGTCTGGATTGTTTGTTAATGCCCGCGCAATTGCGACGCGTTGCTGTTCTCCACCCGACAATTCTGCAGGCAAATGATGCATACGATCAGCCAGTCCAACAGCCCCCAAACTTTCCTCGGCTTCACCTTTTGTGGTGCGACGGCCGATCATTGCCGGCAACAGGACATTCTCCAGTGCAGTCAATTCCGGCAGCAAAAAGTAACCCTGAAATACGAAGCCCATTTTTTCGTTCCTTAGACGCGCCTCCGCAGACGACCTGCCACTGTAAAGCTCGCGTCCTTCGAATTTCACTGTTCCTGATTCCGGATGTTCCAGCCCCGCCAACGTATAAAGCAGCGTCGTTTTGCCCGCGCCGGATGCGCCTGAAAGAAAAACCGTTTCATTGTAAGCGATATCCATCGAGATCCCGCGCAAAACTTCAATTCGCCGGGCGCCCATTCGGAATGATTTGTAAATATCTCGGGCAATCAGTTGTGGCTCCTGCACGAGCAAGTATCTCCCGTTAATCTGTGCTGGTGCAAGAGCGCGATGGCAGAAAAGCTGCGGTCTGAAATGGAAAACAAAAAGCCGCCGTCGAAAACATTCGCGGCGGCTTTGGTGGAAATCAGCGCGCTACTATGCGATGCCCAGCGACTGAAGTGTTGGCTGATCGATTGTGGATGTGGTGTAAAGCCCGTGATCGCGCTGATAATCTGCGATCGCACCACGCGTGAGTGGTCCAATGAGACCATCCACCTCTCCGTGGTAGTAGCCCTGTTGCTGAAGAGCGGCTTGCACGTTTGCAATTACCTGGTCTGGAGGCATCCGATTGTAAGCATAGATAGGCCCATCCCATGCATAATACGCGTTGGGATTATAACCCCACGCCGGGAACCAGTAGCCTGACCTCCAGTAATACGGCGCTCCGAACACGAAGACGAAGTTGTTGCCGTAGTGACCATGCCACCAGTTCTGATCGTGCCATTCTGATTTGTAGTTGCGAAATACCGCGTACTTCTGGCCTTGCCAGTTTTGGCTTCCTTGGATTCGTCTGCCCTGTTGGAATTTTACCGGTGGGGCCTTGGCGGTGTTTGGCTGTTTTGCGAGGTTGAAATGCCGCGGTTGGACTGGCTTGTTCTTCGCGAACTTGCCTTTGGCCGCTTTTTGGTTTGAAACGGTCGCTGCGTTCGCCTGGTTCGGCTTGCCTGTTGCTTTAATCTGGCCAGCCTTCGCCGCTTTGGCTGTTTGCCTTTCATTCGCGTATTTCGCTTGTCTCTCAGCTTGTGTTTGGTTTTTCCTGGCTTTCTGAGTTTGATCAGTATTGGAACTCTGACCCTTCTTTCCTTTTTGTCCCTGATTTGTGGCGATTGACGTTTCGTTTTTCTTGCCTCTTTGCCCCTGATTTACAGCAGTCGAAGTTTGGTTTCTCTTAGCTTTTTGGACATTGTTAGCTGCAGGAGCTGCATGCGTGTTTCGATTGATTTGGGCTTGGTGTGTTGCCGTGGAAGCTTTTCTGGCGGACGTCCCTCCACCCGTTGCTTTGGCGGATTGAGATGCGTGTTGGGCCGTTTGCGCCTGCTTTTTCGGTTGTGATTTCTTTTGTTCTTTTTGCGCACCGCAAACCGTGCTGACTAGCGCAAGACTACAAAGTGAAACAATTAGTATTCTCATAAATTCCTTTTCTTTGCGTTGTTAGACCTCTTGGGAATTGCACTTATTCAACGTGAGAGCGCTCTTTTCTGGATGCATGTCGTCCCGCAAAAAGCTAGTGCTCCGATGCGGGCTCGAACAATTCTGCAGTCAGCGCGTCTTCAGATGTTTGCGCAACGAGCTGTCGATTGCTGACGCACGGCTTCAAACAGCACAATTGCTACTGCTGTAGCGAGATTAAGGCTGCGGGTCCCGTGCATCGGGATCGTGATACAGTCGTCAGCGTTGGCAGCGAGCAACTTATGCGGCAGGCCTTTCGTTTCGCGGCCGAACACCAGGAAATCATCATCCCGAAAATTCACGCTGTAGTAAGGACGTTGGGTTTTAGTGGTCAGGAAAAAGTACCGGCTGTCTGTCGATTGCGCCCGCTGCAGCGCATCGAACGAATCCCACAATTGCAGTTGTACCTCTTCCCAGTAATCGAGCCCTGCTCGCCGTAATTCCCGGTGATCCAGCGAAAAACCGAGCGGCTTTATCAGGTGCAGAGTTGATCGCGTCGCCAGACAAAGACGACCGACGTTCCCAGTATTCGGCGGAATTTCCGGCTCAACTAAAACAACGTTGAACATCAACTCTTCCTCTTCCGCCCAACCGTTAAAGCAGATTGGGAAAAAGAGATGGAGGAGAGTTACAATTTGGTTGCCACGAATTTCTCGAGCTTCACAACGTCGACGGCAAATTTGCGAATGCCTTCAGCTGTCTTCTCCGTCGCCATAGCATTTTCATTCAGCAACCAGCGGAATTTCTTCTCATCTAATTCCAGCCGATCGATCTTCGCGGTTTTCGCTTTTTCCGGAATCAGTTTACGCTCCACTGAGGCCGTGGATTTTGAAAGCTCTTCCATTAGTTCTGGACTGATCGTTAGGCAATCGCAGCCGGCCAACTCCAGAATCTGGCCCGTGTTACGGAAGCTGGCCCCCATGACTTCGGTCGGAATGTCGAATTTTTTGTAATACGTATAAATCTCGGTAACTGACTGCACACCAGGATCTTCAGCACCAGTGTAATCGCGCTTCATTTCCTTTTTGTACCAATCGTAAATGCGTCCGACAAACGGCGAAATGAGTTGCGCCTTCACTTCTGCCGCGCGGACCGCCTGCGGCATCGAAAACATCAGTGTCATATTGCATCGGATCCCCTCCTTTTGTAGCTGCTCAGCCGCGTTCAGTCCCTCCCACGTGGATGCGATTTTAATCAAGACACGTTCCCGCGGAATTTTGCGCTCCTCATAAAGCTGAACGAGCCTTCGCGCCTTTTTTATCGAACCCGCAACGTCGAATGAAAGTCGCGCGTCGGTTTCAGTCGAAACACGCCCGGGTACGACTCCCAGAATGTCGGTTCCGAACTGCACGAGTAAATGATCACAGATGTCTTCGACTTGTGCCGCACCAGTAAGCTGGGATTTCTTTCGGTCCGTTAACACTTGGTCGAGTAAATGCGCGTACTCGGGTTTTTGTGTCGCTGCGTAAACCAGACTCGGATTTGTCGTGGCGTCTTGTGGCTTGAATTGTTTGATTGATTCGAAATCGGCCGTGTCGGCAACGACTTTGGTGAACTTCTTTAGTTGCTCCAGCTGATTCAAATTTGTTTGGGTTTTCTTCTCTTCAACAACAGCAGTGCTCATGGTAACTCCTCTCTTTTTGCTCAACTCGAAACGTACGCCCGAATCATCGATCGACAACGATAAACCCGACGCGTTGGCGCAACTCTGCGCAACCTACTCGAAAGACCTCTAAGCAGACGCGGATACTCCCGAAGTCGCCTCAGTCTTTCGTCGCGATCCAATGGCAGCACGCACAAAATTGTTTCCAAGTTCCCACATCGGACCGGGGAATTTGCGACACTCGCTGAGCACGTCGTCGAGCGCATTGACGAACATGTCGACTTCCTTTTCGCTGATCATGAGCGGCGGGAGAATCTTCAGCACATCCATCCCATGACCGGCTACCTGCGTGAGAATACGGTGCTTGCTCAACATTTGGGTCACGACCATCTGGGCGAAGAGCACCTTGTCGATCTTGTGCAAGAGCTTCCAAGCCATCTTGAGCTTGAACTCGCTGGGTTCGTGAAACTCAATGCCTACCATTAGCCCTTTGCCACGCACTTCTCTAATGAAAGAATGTTTTGCCTTCAGCCCTTCGATTCTCTCCATCAACAACGCGCCGATCTTTGCTGAGCGCTCGACCAGATTCTCCTGATCGATCACTTCCAGTGCTGCCAGTCCGCACGCCATTGCCAGATTGTTCCGGCCGAAGGTGGTGGAGTGCACCACGCACCGGTCCATGCGGCTGAACGTCTTTTGATAAATTTCGCGCCGCATAATGATTGCGCCGCATGGCACGTATCCGCCGCTTAGTGTTTTCGCGAGCGTGATGATGTCCGGCTCCAAATTCCAATGCTCGAATCCGAACATTTTGCCGGTACGACCAAGTCCGGTCTGGACTTCGTCAGAAATCAACAGCGTGCCGTACTTGCGGCAAAGGTCCTGTGCGCGGACAAAGAAATCGGACTTTGGCGTTTGGCAACCTTTGCCCTGAACGGTCTCTATGACGAATGCCGCTACATCCCGTCCCCGCAGTTGCCGATCTAACTCAGCGATGTCATCGAGCGAAACACGCGTGTCGAAACCTTCCATGAGTGGGCCAAAGCCTTCGGTAAAACTTTCGCAGCCCATCAGGGACAATGAGCCGATCGTTAGGCCGTGAAATGCGCTCGCCAGGGACACGACGCGTTGTCGTCCCGTCGCTGCGCGCGCGAACTTTAGCGCTCCTTCCATCGCTTCGGTACCGGAGTTGCAAAAGAAAACGGCATTTAGATGCGGTGGTGTCCGTTTTACAAGGGCTTCAGCCAGTAACCCGCTCAGAAGCGAACAGTCCATCTGCACCATGTTTGGAAGATCCAAATCGAGCACGTCGCGGATGGCTTGTTTCACCATCGGATGATTTCGACCGATATTAAAAACGCTGTACCCGCTTAAAAAATCCAGATACGGCTGGTTATCCATGTCGTAGAGGTACGCGCCCTCGGCGCGCGCATAGACTTTGTCGAAACCAATAACCCGCTGCGCTGCTACCAGCGTGCGGTTTATGTGCCGTTCGTGCAGTTCGTAGTTTTCGCCAAGACGCGATGCAACAATCTCCTTCAGATCGAAACCCATGAGGAGCAAAACTTCACCGATTCGCCTTCGAAACGCAAATCCTCCAGCCACTTCTCTGCCTGCCAGACCGAAGCTGTGAATGTGGCGAAGCTTCGCGTCGTTCACAGAGTGACGGCTACATAAAAAAGCTGCAGGATTCAGAACGAATCCTGCAGCTCAATTTGGCGAATTAGCTTCGCTTAATCTTCGACTACTACGCGCTCAACAGAGCGATGCTCGGTAGGTCCGGTGTAATAGACACGAACCTTTTGGCCTGCTCGCAACGGAGCCGTCACAGCCTTGCCAGCCGCGTCAACAATGTTCGCAGCCGTGCCGAGAGCGAAACTGACCGGGCCTTGCTCCCCTCTGACGACAATGGTCTTGCCGGGTTCATATGTGCTTACCGTGCCCGTTTCGTAAGTCGTGCTCGTAGTTGTTTCCGTGGTGGTCGACGGTTTCGTCGATGTTGTGGTTTCTTCGGTCGTAGTGGTGCTGGTTTGTGCAAACGCCAATGGCGCAACCAGTCCGCAGACCAAAGCAATGATTGTTCTTTTCACTGTCATGCCTCCTTGTTTAATTAAGTTTACCCCCACAGTTCGTGACTCAGGCCTCAAGCGGACGCTCTTTAGGGGTTAATCTCTTCGCTCACTTGCTGCTGCGACGATTCGAAATCACTCGCGATTTCAGCTAGTTGAGTGCACGCCGCGAACTGGTAACATGAAACGCGAATGACTAGCAAAACACCGGTCGCCGATCCCGTTGTTACAACCGAACTAGTCAAACAACACGGCCTGACGCCGGAAGAATTTGAGAGGATCAAGAAAATTCTCGGACGCGAGCCAAACTTCACCGAGCTCGGCATCTTTTCCGTGATGTGGAGCGAGCACTGCTCGTACAAGAACTCAAGGAAAGAACTAAAAAAGTTTCCAACGACTGGCGCGAATATTCTCGTCAAAGCTGGCGAAGAAAATGCGGGCGTGGTGGACATTGGGGACGGCTGGGCTGTGGCGTTCAAAATGGAAAGCCATAATCACCCTAGCGCGATCGAACCTTTTCAGGGCGCAGCTACAGGAGTTGGCGGGATCATCAGAGACATTTTTACCATGGGCGCGCGTCCAGAGTTTTGCCTCAACTCATTACGCTTCGGGCCAATCGTACGTGACGCGGGTTGCGAGATGCACGATACGGGATCAGCCAAATCATCTCGTATCGGTGATCGTGCATCCCACATCGCTGCGAACAAGCGCCTGTTCACGGGCGTTGTCTCGGGTATCGCGCATTATGGCAACTGCATCGGCATCCCCACCATTGGTGGCGAAATTTATTTCGATGAGAGTTTCGAGGGTAATCCGCTGGTCAATGTTTTTTGCCTCGGGGTGTTGCGGCACGATCAACTCGCGCGCGGCGCTGCGGAAGGCGCGGGGAATCCAGTTTTCTACGTCGGCGCTGAAACGGGCCGTGATGGTCTCGCCGGGGCGGCGTTTGCCTCCCGCGAATTAACCGAGCAGTCACGGGAGGATCGTCCAGCCGTGCAGGTTGGTGACCCGTTCAAGGAGAAGTTGTTACTGGAAGCGTGCCTGGAACTGATCGCTCGCGACGCCGTTGCCGGGATCCAAGACATGGGAGCAGCCGGTCTGACTTGTTCAACGTGCGAGACGGCAAGCCGCGGAGGAAGCGGCATCGAAATCGACCTGGCCAAAGTGCCAAAACGCGAGCCGGGAATGACGCCGTATGAAATCATGCTGAGCGAATCCCAGGAACGGATGCTGATTATTGCAAAGCGCGGCTGCGAGGATGTCGTTCGCCAGGTGTTCGATAAGTGGGACGTGCCATGCGCGGAGATCGGCCAAGTTACGAGCGACGGAGTCATGCGCGTCCGAAACAACGGAACCACTGCGGCTGCAATTCCAGCGAAAGCCCTGGCGGATGAAGCGCCGCTATATTCGCGCGAGGCAAAATCGCCTCCTGTAGCCGCGTCCCTGCGGGACGCGTCGTCGCCCGCATGGCGACGGCTACACAAGATTGACAATCACGAATCGCTGCGACAGTTGCTACGCGATCCGACGATTGCGTCGAAGAATTGGGTGTATCGCCAGTACGACCACACAGTTCGGACAGGCACGATGGTGAAGCCCGGTTCCGACGCCGCAGTATTTCTCGTTCGTTACGCTAACAAAATCCTCGCGGCGACCACCGACTGTAATTCGCTTTACTGCGCTCTCGATCCGCGCGAGGGCGGCAAAATTGCGGTCGCTGAAGCGGCACGCAATCTCACCTGCTCCGGCGCGCGGCCGTTGGCCGTCACGGATTGTTTGAACTTCGGCAACCCGTATAAGCCGGAAAACTTCTGGCAATTACGTGAAGCGATTGAAGGCGTGGCTGAAGCGTGCCGCGCATTCGGAACGCCTGTTACAGGGGGAAATGTCTCGCTATACAATGAGAATCCGTTCGGCGTCGTGGATCCAACGCCAACGGTCGCAATGGTCGGATTGATTGAGGATGAAAAACAGATCACGACCCAATGGTTCAAAAATGAAGGTGACATAATCATCCTAGTCGGCAGTGTAGCGGCGGTCTCTGACCGCCGGCGTGAGGATGAGTTGTTAGGCGGCTCGCGTTATCTGAAGGTCTGTCATGGATTAAAGATCGGTCCCCCGCCGCATGTCGATCTTGCACACGAAATTAAGGTGCAAAATGCTGTTCGTGATGTGATTCGTGAAGGTCTCGTGCAAAGCGCGCACGATTGTTCTGAGGGCGGACTGGCGGTGGCGCTTGCCGAATGCTGTTTCAATCCTGAACGGTTGTTCGGAGCGGAGATCAATGTAGCGCGAGCCTCCGGTTCGCCACAGCACAAATCGGCCATGGCGGATTTGCGTGACGAGGAGGACCGCAAGCGAGACGCATGCGCTACCTTATTTAACGAATCGCAGTCGCGAATCGTCATCTCGGTCACCCCCGCAAACCTCGACAACGCATTCGCAATGTTACGGGAGCGTGACGTTCCGTTTCGGCAGCTTGGGACAGTCGGCGGTGACGCGCTGCAAATTGGCGTTGACGACCAAATATTTCGCTGGACAGTCGGCGACATTTTCAACGACTGGTGGAACGCGATCGGTCACGCAGTCGGAAAAGACGAAACCATTCCGAGCTTGTGAAGTTGCAAAAGGTGCGATTGAATCCACGCCGATTTGATGGATTATTTCGTGTGACTCGCCCCTCGAACAGACCAGATCCGGACCAGATGCCCGACTCGGCGGTTCTGCCGCAGCACGAGTGCGGGCTTTTCGGCGTGTTCGGTCATCCTAACGCCGCGGTGCTGACGTATTATGGTCTGTTCGCATTACAACATCGCGGACAGGAGAGCGCTGGGATTGTGGCAAGCAACGGGCCCGGAAGCAGCTTTCTCATGCACAAGGACATGGGTCTGGTGTCGCAGGTTTTCGGCCAGGACGAACTGGCAAGGTTGAAGGGCACTCGCGCGATCGGACACACCCGTTATTCGACGACCGGCACCAGCACGATCAAGAACGCGCAACCTTTCGTCGTCGATTGCGTTCGCGGGCAGATGGCTATCGCGCATAACGGAAATCTAATTAATGCCGATATCCTGCGCGATGAACTGGAACGACGAGGCTCAATCTTCCAGACTACTGCCGATAGCGAAATCATTTTGCATCTTCTCGCCCAGCCCTCGGACAACGGTTCAAGTGTCCTGGCCGCGCTGCGCCGCGTCGAGGGCGCGTTTTCGCTTCTGATAATGAGCGAGCGCGAACTCATCGCCGTGCGCGATCCTTTTGGCTGGCGGCCACTCTCGCTAGGCAAAATCGATGGCGCATATGTGCTCGCGTCTGAAACCTGCGCATTCGACCTTATCCACGCGGAGTTCATCCGTGAGATCGAACCAGGTGAAGTGCTGATTATTAATGAAGAGGGTTTGCGCTCGGAACGACCTTTCCCGGATGCCCGTCCTGCATTCTGCATGTTTGAGTACGTTTATTTCGCCCGACCGGACAGCATAATGGGCGGCGTTAACGTCGGAAAAGTCCGAACGGAAATGGGACGCGAACTGGCTCGCAGATTTCCAGCCAAAGCCGATATCGTTGTCCCCGTGCCCGACTCAGGCAACTACGCCGCTCTCGGTTTCGCGGAGGAGCTAAAGATTCCGTTCGCGCACGCGTTCGTACGAAATCACTACATCGGCCGTACATTCTTGCAGCCGAGCCAGCTCATTCGCGATTTCGACGTGCGGGTGAAGTTGAATTTGATCAAGGAAATGGTGGCTGGAAAACGCGTGGTCGTCGTCGACGACTCAATCGTGCGCGGCACCACGGCGCGTGCGCGCGTAGTCAACCTGCGTGAGGCTGGCGCAAAAGAAGTGCATATGCGCGTGAGTTGTCCGCCGCACCGGTTTGCCTGCCATTACGGCATTGATTTCCCTGATCCCGAGAAATTGATCGCAAACCAAATGTCGATGGACGACATCTGCAAATACCTTGGTGTAGACAGTCTCGGTTATCTTGATGTGGAAGGCATGGTCCGCGCGACGGGAAAACCGTTGAACAGTTTTTGCCTTGCCTGTTTCAACGGCGATTATCCCCTCCCCGTTGATCCTGCACTCGACAAATTCATCATGGAACGCCGCGAACAGCGCGCCAAAGCGCTGGCCGACCAGGAAGCGCAGCCGACGCTGTTCACGCATCTCAAATGAATTTGTGGGGCAGGCGCTCTGCCTGACTCGTTAGGCACGCGATAGCGGCAATTCTTTCGAAGGGCAGTGAACTCGGAGCACTTTGCGATTTGGAAATGCAAGGTTGTTCCAGGTAACTAGAATCTTTTCTTTAGCTGGACGTACCAAAAGCGGCCCTTGATGGTGGCAAACGTGCGACGTGCAAAAAACGCAGCGCCGGGCAACCGTCGCTCACTGGCTGATAACCGGGGGTGCGAACCCTGGGCACTCGATGTTAGAGACAAACATACTCGGCGCCTTCCGATCCAACCGCGACCGCTCACACCAAGAATGGCTAAATTTCTTCAGCTCTCCAACCCGAGCAGGGTCGACGGTGAGTGCGCTTCAACGCGGTGTCGCCGCTTGGCCCGGGAAGTGGTGTCGGTAACGCATTTGGGCGCGCCCCCGGTCTACCGGCGTAGACGGAGAGCTTTCGAGCCTAACTGTATTCGATGTAGTCCAAGGCTGGGGTACGAAGTTGTTCTGGGTGGCCACGATTTCCGCTCCGTGAGGCGCTGAGCCCGAGGCGTGAGGTTGCAGAATTACCGCGTGAACGTCTCCGTTTTCAAGCAGGCCAATCCCAGTAATCCATCCCGTGTCGCTGATGACGACCGGCTCGACAGAAACGAAGCCTGATCCAGGCAAGACTTGCGCGCTGAGATCAATCAACGAGCCGTGGTCCCAAAGGAAGCTGTGAAGCATGGTGCCGTGGCAATCAGTCGTGTTCCCAATCGCCTGTCCTTTGGAGTTGATATGAAACCCGTTGCTACAAGGGTCGCTCCCGATCGTTCCCAGATCAGTCATTCTTCCGTTCGACCACACAACAGCGTGGTGCGTGCCGTCCGCGAGGTCGGCAGTACCAACTATTTCTCCTCGGTCATTGATCCAGTTTGCAGTGCTGTTGTCGCCCCCAAGAGTTCCAAGATCCCTGAGCACACCACGTTGCCAGATAAACGCATGATTATTGTTATCTCCAACTAAGTCGGAGAAACCGATAACCTGGCCACGGTTGTTGACCGAATTGCCGACACCAATGGTGCCGCCAAGCGTGCCGAGATCGATCATCCTGCCACGCTCCCATAAGAACGGGTTAATGGTCGGAATGCCTGTGGTGGGATTCGGAATGTCATCCGTGAAGGAGAATCCCGTTATCTTCCCAGACTCACTAATGATAACGGCAGCGGAGTCCGGACCGCCGAGAGTTCCTAAATCTGTCATGACTCCGTCTTGCCATACAAACCCATGAAAAGACGTCGCTCCAAGGAAAATCACTTCCGCGTAGGGATCAGGATTTGTGTTGGCCGCGAAACCAACTGCCTGGCCGAGATTGTTGATGTCGTTGGCCAGACTAAAGGCGCCTCCAAAGGTTCCCATATCGATGGTTGACCATTGTAGAAAAAGTCGGCATGTATTTCCGGTAGACTGGTTAGTGGGTCAATCACGGGCAGATCACCTGATCCAACGATCATGCCGCGTTCGTTAATTGCGTTAGGCAGACTCCAACAGCCGCCAGGAAGCAGTCCGAGGTTAATCAGCTCGCCGTTCTCCCATTTGAAAGCTGGATACACAAAACCATCAGAGAATGGATCAGGCAGAGAACAGGCGGTGGAAGTATCCGCTGCGCCAGCCGCAACGCCTGCCCTGTTGATCATGGCAGGCGGAGCACCGTTAAAGTAACTGTTTGGTCCGCCGAATGTGCCCAGATCAATGAGAGTGTATCGTGTATGCGAAACCGGTTCGCTAACTATAGACCCGACGGGCAGTAGGGCTGTTAAGCCCAAAATCATGGCGATGCTCAATAATGTGCTTGCGAGGATTTTTGTTTTCATAAGTCTGGTGTGCTTCTGATATTCCCCTCCAGATTAGGGGGAAAAAGTTTCAGGAATTTTTCATCACGCATTCGTCCTGTTCGCGGCTTGAACTACGCTGCGTGCATCTTTTCTTTATTCGGAGCGAAGTCGCTTGCCCCGGCGGAGCTTTATGCGAAGGCTGGGAGGAATCTCTTGAATTGTAATGACGGCTCCAGCATTGCCTGACCACCGCCTCCAGAAGGATTCCAGAGATCCTTCGCGCCACTCAGGATGACAATCCGAAAGAAAGCATATGCCCGCGCAGGCGTGGATGTCGATCTGGCGAACAAGTTGAAGCGAGGCATTGGCGCGTTCGTTAGGCAAACGCATGGAGCGCAGGTGCTCGGGAAAATTGGAGGCTTTGGCGGATTGTTTCGCGCCAGTTTTCCCGGGATGCGTGAGCCGGTGTTAGTCGCGAGCATGGATGGCGTCGGCACCAAATTGAAAATCGCCTTCGCGATGGACAAGCACGATACGGTCGGCGCCGACCTTGTGAACCACTGCGTGGATGACATTGCAGTTCTTGGCGCACGTCCACTCTTTTTCCTCGATTACATCGGCTGTGAGAAACTTGAGGTGCGCGTGTTTCAGCAATTACTTCGCGGCCTTTCCCGTGGCTGCCGTGCGGCAAGGTGTGCACTGCTGGGAGGCGAGACTGCGCAGATGCCGGGAATGTATCGCAGAGGCGAATACGATCTGGCCGGCTGCATCGTCGGAGTTGTAGATCGAGCGGAAATCATCGATGGCAG
>JBLMXH010000218.1:0-3437 GCA_050257685.1 Nitrospirota bacterium | reverse complement strand
TGGGACGTTACGCGGACAAAAAACTTCGCGACCGCGGGGTGGAGGTCCGTTCGAACAGCAAAGTCGCGGCAGTTCGTCCCAATGAAATCGAACTGAGCGATGGTGAGAGGATCGTTAGCTCGACCCTGGTCTGGACCGCAGGCATTTCGCCCAATCCGATTCTCGAACTTGTTCCCTGCGCAAAAGAACGTGGGAGAGTCAAAGTCAATTCAACCCTGGAGGTAGAAGGCGTGGATGGCCTGTGGGCGCTCGGTGATTGCGCGTTGGTGCCGGACCCTGCGACTGACAAATATTGTCCGCCGACTGCGCAACACGCCTCGCGCGAAGGCAAAGTTGTTGCGCAAAACATCATGGCGAGCGTGAACTGGACACCGAAAAGGCCGTTCAGTTTCAAGACGCTTGGCGCGCTTGCCGCTATCGGTCGCCGCACGGGTGTCGCGCGCATTCTCGGTGTGAACTTTTCGGGATTTTTCGCGTGGTTCCTCTGGCGTGGGATTTACTGGAGCAAACTGCCGAGGACGGAGAAGAAACTGCGCGTCGCAATCGATTGGGCGCTGGACGTTCTTTTTGCCAAAGATTTCGTGCAGTTTCTCGATCAGCGTGCATTGGCGCGGACTCAGACTGAGACCGGCGCGGCACTCTGGAACGGTGAGAACTTATCTGTTGCCGGCGGCGTTGACGCCGGCCTTGAAAAGAACAGTTGCGCAGTGGAAAAACCGGGGTCGACGACCCCGGCTACAGTCGCCGCGTAAGGAATTAACGGCACAACCGACCAATGGACATGGTTGCAACCACGACGGCTGAACATCAGCGACTTCAGGACGACGCAGCGCGCACGAAAAACTGGAAACGATGGGGACCGTACCTCTCCGAAAGGCAGTGGGCCACAGTGCGCGAGGATTATTCACCCTACGGGAATTGCTGGGATTACTTTCCGCACGATCATGCGCGCAGCCGGGTTTACCGCTGGGGTGAAGACGGTCTGCTCGGCATTGCGGATCGGCAATGCCGGCTTTGTTTTGGACTCGCGCTTTGGAACGGAAAAGACCCGATTTTGAAGGAGCGTTTGTTCGGGCTCACCGGCTCCGAGGGCAACCACGGCGAGGACGTTAAGGAACTCTACTACTACCTCGATTCGACGCCGAGTCATTCGTACATGAAGGCGCTCTATAAATATCCTCAGGCCGAATATCCGTACGCACGGCTAATCGAAGAAAACCGCCGGCGGGGGTTGGGCGCGCCTGAGTTGGAATTGATCGATACAGGCGTTTTTAATGAGGATCGTTACTTCGATGTAATCGCCGAATACGCGAAGGCGTCGGAGAACGACATTCTGATTCGTCTGACAATCGCGAATCGCGGGCCGGAGAAAGCGACGTTGCACCTGTTGCCGACGCTTTGGTTCCGCAACACCTGGTCATGGGGACCGATACCGGAGGAATCGACAAACAAACCTTCGATTTCGCTGGAGCGCGATGGCGTGGCACGGGCCCGGCACGATGTGCTTGGGGAATATCAGCTCGCGTTCGAGGGCCAGGCAACGCCACTTTTTACCGATAACGAAACGAATTCGGCGCGCATTCATAACTATGCCAACGGTCAGCAGTTCGTGAAGGATGCGTTTCACGAATACGTCGTGCATGGGCACACCGAAGCCGTGAACCCGGAAAAAACCGGGACAAAATTCGCACCGCATTACGTGCTGGAGATCGAACCGGGCGAATCACGAATCGTTAGGCTGCGGCTCTCTGCTGCGACTACGTCGGCGCCCGCAGAGCCATTCGCCGACTTCGATAACGTCTTCACTCAGCGAGCCAAGGAGGCGGACGAGTTTTATAATGCAGTGATTCCGTCAGAAACCGGGGATGAAGCGAAGAAGGTTGCGCGCCAGGGATACGCGGGGCTGCTTTGGAGCAAACAATTTTATCATTACTGCATTCGCGAATGGCTATCAGGCGACCCAGCGCAGCCACCGCCTCCGTCGGAACGCAATTTCGGTCGCAATCGAGAGTGGACGCACCTTTTTAATCGGGACGTCATCTCCATGCCGGACAAATGGGAATACCCCTGGTTCGCGGCGTGGGACCTCGCGTTTCACATGATTCCATTTTCAAAGGTCGACCCGGACTTCGCCAAAAAGCAGCTGATTCTGTTTCTGCGCGAATGGTACATGCACCCAAACGGCCAAATTCCGGCATATGAGTTTGCATTTAACGATGTGAATCCCCCGGTGCACGCCTGGGCCGCATGGCGCGTTTACAAGATGACGGGGCCACGTGGTCAGCGCGACACCGCATTCCTCGAGAGCGTATTCCAAAAGTTGCTGCTCAATTTCACCTGGTGGGTCAATCGGAAGGACGCTGAAGGCAACAATCTCTTCTCCGGCGGTTTTCTTGGTCTGGATAACATCGGAGTGTTTGATCGTTCAAAGCCGCTGCCGACCGGCGGATTTCTACAACAAGCGGACGGCACAGCGTGGATGGGTTTCTATTGCCTGACGATGTTGTCGATGGCGCTCGAACTGGCCCAGACCAATCCTGTTTACGAAGATATGGCTTCGAAATTCTTCGAGCATTTCATCGGCATCACCGACGCAATGAATTCACTCGGTGGCAGTGGTCTCTGGGATGAGAAAGACGGTTTCTATTACGACCAGCTGAAGGTTGATGGCCAAATGATCCCGCTGCGAACGCGGTCACTCGTTGGTCTCATGCCGTTGATCGCCGTGGAAAATCTCGAGACGGCAAAGATCAACAAGCTTCCGGGGTTTAAGAAGCGCATGGAATGGTTCCTTAACTATCGCAAGGATCTCGCTTCGCTTGTTACTTACTGCGAGGTTTGCCCGTTCACCGGGAACCGAATGCTGGCGATCCCGAGTCGTGATCGGTTGCAACGTGCTCTTCGCTACATGCTGGATGAAAACGAATTCCTCTCGCCGTATGGACTTCGTTCGGTTTCGCGAACGCATGGCGACACGCCGTACGTTTTCCGGGCAGGCAACGAGGAATACCGCGTCGATTATGTGCCGGGCGAGGGGAACAGCTACCTCTTTGGTGGCAACTCAAACTGGCGCGGGCCGATCTGGTTTCCGATTAATTTCCTGATCGTCGAGGCGCTCGAACGTTATCACCTCTTTTACGGCGACTCGTTCAAGGTTGAATGCCCGACCGGTTCCGGGAACATGATGACGCTCCAGGAAGTGTCGCGTGAACTTGCCCGTCGCCTGGGGAGTATCTTTCTGCCTAATGAGAATGGCGCACGTCCATGTCATGGAGACACGGCGCGGTATGCAGATGATCCGCACTGGCGCGATCTTGTGCTGTTTTACGAATATTTCCACGGCGAAACCGGCCGTGGCTGCGGCGCCAGTCATCAAACTGGATGGACAGCGCTCGCGGTGAAACTCCTGGAGAATACGAGTGAACATACTGATCGAA
>JBLMXH010000217.1:0-3452 GCA_050257685.1 Nitrospirota bacterium | reverse complement strand
TGGAAAGCCCTTCAATTTTCCCGGTATGAAGATTGTTCCTGCGGTGGCCATTGTCGCGATCGTCTGGATTCTGGCACATGCAACGGCTCGCGAATTTCTCGTAACAGGAATTGTGCTGGTGATTGCGTCCGTTCTCTATTTTGCGCGCAGCAGGTTTCGTTGGAATTCGTAGGCAAACGGCGAAAACCGATTAGCTTCTGGCCATGACCGACAAGTATCTCGATGAGTATTATTCGTTTCTGCGGTTTCCGAGCGTTTCGACGGACGACCAATACAAGGCGAAATTGGTGCAATGCGCAGAATGGTTGGTGAACAAGCTCAAGGGCATGGGTCTGCAGACGCAGCTAGTACCTACCAAACGTCATCCCATTGTCTGGGCGCGCAATGAGCATCGGCCCGGGCGTCGGACAGTTTTGATTTACGGGCATTACGATGTACAGCCGCCCGATCCGCTGGAGCTTTGGGATTCGCCGCCATTCGAGCCCGTCCTAAAGAACGGCTACGTGTTCGCTCGCGGTTCGACGGACAACAAGGGTCAAATCCTTGCACATATTCTCGGAATTCAGGACACGATTGAGGCACATCGAGAGTTGCCAGTGAATTTGCATTTGGTGATTGAGGGCGAAGAAGAGATCGGAAGTGGAAATCTCGGCCCTTTTTTAACTCAAAATCGCGATGCCCTGAAATGCGACGTGGCCGTTGTTTCGGATACTGGGATGATCGCGCGTGGCGTTCCGACCATGAGTTATGGTCTGCGTGGGGTGACAGCCCTGGAAATCAAACTCACTGGCCCGAAAATGGATTTGCACTCCGGCGTTTTTGGCGGGGCCGTCCAAAATCCAATCACTGCGCTGGCACAATTACTGGCCACACTTCACGATCGCGATGGTCGCGTGGCGATCGCAGGATTTTACGACCGCGTTAAGCCGCTCGAGGATTGGGAGCGTGAAGCATGGCGAAAGCTTCCCGTCGACGGCGACAAACTGATTCGTGATGAGACAGGTGTGCCGGAACTTTTCGGCGAAGCCGGTTACAATTCTGTAGAACGCATCTGGGCTCGACCGACTGCCGAGATCAATGGAATTGGCGGCGGTTATCAGGGACAGGGGACAAAGACAGTTATCGCCAGTCACGCGTTTGCGAAACTGACGTTCCGTCTTGTTCCGGAACAGCAGGGCGATGAAATTCTGAAATTGGCGGAAGCGCATTTGCGGAAAAATCTAGCGAAAGGCGTCACGCTGGATGTTACGACCGGCCACAGTGGCCCGTGGTATCTCACCGACCCGCACTCGGCGTTAGGCGAAGCGGCACAGCGCGCGTTGCGCAAAGCTTTCAAAGGCGAACCGGCGCTCATTCGGGAAGGCGGCAGTATCCCGATTGTCTCACAGTTCCGGGAGATTCTCGGGGTCGAAACGTTGTTGCTGGGGCTGGCGTTGCCCGATTGCCGCGCGCATTCGCCCAATGAGAATTTTCCTCTCGAAAATTTCGAGGGCGGCATCCGTCTGAACAAAGCCGTTCTGCAGGAGCTCGCGTCTTAGGATAATCTGTAGGGCGTCTGTATCAGACGCCGAAACAATTGGCGTTTCACGGAAACGCCCTACAAGTGCGATGATTTTTCAAAGAATACTTCGAAGCTTTCTGATCGTTGCGATCCTCTTCGGCGCCGCTGATGCCGCGTCTCCCGCAGAAGAATCGTTAGGCTCGAAGATCAAGAAAGTTTTCGAACCCGAGCCTACCCCGAGTCGCAAACATCGAAAGCGCTCCTCGAAGAGCACGACGCCCACGCCGTCGCCTACTGTTTCTTCAAGACACAAGAAAGCTTCACCGACTCCAACTCCCACGGCGACACCCAGGAGCAAATCAAAGCGTAAGAAAACGAGTCCGTCATCAACGCCGGAGCCCGAAGAAACGCCATCCGAAACGCCGACACCTTCGAGCTCCGAGCGTTCCCGAGAGAAAAAAGGCTGGCCGAACGTGAGTCTTTCGCCGGATCAAATAGCGAATTTTGATAGCGATCCGCCGAAGGTTCGCCAAATCCTGGATGCCGGTCTCGCGCTGACAAAACAAGATCTTGGCTATGCGTACGGTTCCGCCGATCCGGAAAATGGTGGCATGGATTGTTCCGGTTTCATTTATTACGTTCTGAAGCAAAACGGCTTTTCCGATGTGCCGCGCGATTCGAGCGGCCAGTACATCTGGGTGCGCAAGGCGGGAGATTTCAAGGCAGTGGTGAGCCGCAAGGAGGATTCATTCGAACTGGATGACCTGAAGCCCGGGGACCTGCTCTTCTGGAGCGGCACCTACAACATCGAGCGCGATCCGCCGATCACACACACCATGATTTATCTTGGCCGCGAAAAACGAACGAACAAACGCGTCATGATCGGATCAAGCGACGGCCGGACGTACGACGGCAAACAGCGTTGGGGCGTCAGCGTTTTCGATTTCAAATTACCGCCGCCGCCCAAAAGCGGCGACGCAAAGATCAGTCCAATCTTCGTCGGCTATGGAAGAATCCCCGGCTTGAGCAAAGATTGATGTGTTACGCAGCTAAATTTCATACGTCTCCGTATTAGGCGTCTACCTGTTAGGCCATTCGTTAAATCTGCGCTTGTCGAGCGAAGTTTGACCCTACTGCTGCCCGTCGATTTCCGCGGGACTCGGAGATGGTTTCGCTCCCTCTGCGGTATTGCGTTGGACCTGAGAAGGGGGAACGCGACGCTCGTAGTCGACGAACGCTATCGTGATCAGAACAAACACCACGATTAAGACAACGCGCTGTTCGTTCTTAGAAAGGTCGAAGATTCTTAAACTTTTCATGTTTTCACGTAGCGAATTGGATCCTTCATGCCGGCTTCTCGAAATCCTTTGAGTCGCAGGAGACAGGAGTCGCACTCGCCGCAGGCCAGACCTTCAGGAGTCGGATCATAGCAACTGTGTGTGAGAGAAAGATCGACGCCGAGCTCGATGGCTTTGCGAACGATGTCGGCTTTGGACAGTTTGATGAGAGGCGTGTGTATTCGGAAACGTCCGCCCTCGACACCAGCCTTGGTCGCGAGATTGGCAAGGTGCTCAAACGCGTCAATGAATTCCGGACGGCAATCCGGGTAGCCGCTGTAGTCGATTGCATTTACGCCGATAAAAATGTCACTGGCGTGGAGCACCTCGGCCCAGGCGAGGCCATACGCGAGGAAGATGGTGTTGCGCGCGGGAACGTACGTGACCGGAATTCCGTGCGCGATTTCCGTTTCGGATCGCTGTTTTGGCACGCTCATAGCATCGGTGATCGCAGAGCCGCCGAAGATTTGCAGGTCGATCTTTGCGATTCGATGGTCTTTTGTACCTAACGAAGCGGCAACACGACGGGCGGCCTTTGTCTCGATCTTATGGCGCTGGCCGTATTCAAATGACAGGGCGTAGGCTTCGTAACCATCGGCGATGGCAATTGCCAG
>JBLMXH010000216.1:0-4411 GCA_050257685.1 Nitrospirota bacterium | reverse complement strand
GAGCGAGACTAGGTCGCGGGTGAATGCCGCCAACGGTCCGGTTGCCGGACCGGGTTCCGGTCGGGAATTTGTGAAGCTTGATTCTGACGGCTACGAGTTCGAATTGCCGCTCTTCCCGCTGGCTAACAGCCTTGCGTTTCCAAAGGATATTTTCAGCTTCTCCTACACCTACGAGCAATCCGATAAGCCGATCTCGTCGGTCACGATTGATTTAGGAGATTCCTCGCGGCGGATTTCTGTGAAGGGCGAATCCGCCGATAAGGTCGATGCAATCTCGAACCTGATTGAAAAAGATTTCCGTCAACATTCGACCGCAATTGGTGGCCAGAAATTCCGCCGTGTGACCGGAGTATGCCTTTCGATGATATTTTTGACATCGCTCATGATTGGCAGCGCCTGTTTTTGGAAGACCCGGCGCTTCTGCGAACTGGCGATGGCGGTTTGTTCTGCGCTGGGGTTTTTACTCGTGCTCCTTCTACCGTGGAACCGCTTCCTGCCTGGCTTTGTCCTGTATCAGCAGCGCTATTCGCCTTTCTTTGTAGTCAGACATGCGTCTCAGATTTCGGTGGTGGCGCTCGTGGCGGCTTTAATCGGAATTCCTGTGTCGTATTTTCTTGCCCGAAGGCGAGGCGACACCTGATAAAGCGCAAACAGCAGGACTGACTATGCAAACTGCCGGACCTATCGATGTTCTGCCGCTCTGGGGCCTTTTTATCGCCATCCTGTTCGTGGTTCTACTCTCGGTCGAGTGTGGCTACCGGTTGGGGAAATTCCGGCGCAGCCGGCAGGAACAGGAGAAGGAGGCTCCGGTCGGTACGATGGTTGGGGCCACGCTTGGTTTACTTGCCTTCATTCTTGCGTTCACGTTTGGTTTGGCGGCCGCGCGCTTCGATGCAAGAAGGCAAGTCTTGCTTGACGAAGCAAACGCGATTGGGACGACCTACCTGCGCGCTGGGATGCTTCCCGAGCGGCACGAAGAAATCCGCGCACTGCTGCGAGACTATGTTGGAGCTCGTTTGGACGCCGTTCATTCCGGCAAGGTTGCCGAGGAAATTCGCCGGTCGGAGGACATTCAGCAGCAGGTTTGGAGGGAGGCGGAGAACATCGCAGAGAAAAACCCGAACTCGATCGTGGTCGGTCTATTCGTCCAGTCGCTCAATGAGATGATCGATCTGCACGCGAAACGCCTGCAAGCGGGACTGAGGAGTCGAATTCCCGGTGCAATCTGGGTGGGCCTTTTCGCCGTGGCAGGATTTTCTCTTACTGCAATGGGCTACTTCGAAGGCCTGACTGGAACCCGCAGATCTCTCGCGGTCATTGCCGTCGCCGTCGCATTTTCTGTCGTGATAGAGCTAATTGCCGATTTGGACCGACCACAAGAAGGAGTCCTGCGGGTCAGCCAACAGGCTCTTCTGGATGTGCAACGCTCAATGAATGTACCACGACCGTGAGCTTGGGTGCGATGGCGCCTAGTCGCCTAGGCAAATCCCGAGCGCACGCGTAGTGCGAATGAGATTGCTTCAGGATGCACGGTTTTGAGTTTCGGATTGCGTCGCTGATCTGAATAAGCGTCAACCTGCGGGGCCGGTGAATGCGACCGATTTTTCCGAAGTCGTCATCAGCGTCAGTCCGACCGCATAACCCCGGTGATTCGAACCGAGGCGATGGAAAGCCCATTGCCACCGTACGTGGAGGAAAATTTGGCTGCTACAAAAACCGCATCGTGACCGGACGCCTCAGCTGAACCATGCACTCTTGTGCCTTGATATGAGAATTCTACTCGGACTGGAAATGAATTTGAGTTTGTAAAGCGCGCGATTCGGGACCTGCCAAGGCTCTCGTAGGAAACCGTCACACCATTCTTTTGGTTTTGCCCTGCTACGGCGGTTTGTAAGATCAAAATGAGAACCGAAAGGAAGGAAATGTATTTACGCCTTCCAGAACGAATGAACACAACATATTTCAACGACAAACTGACTGCCTGCGTCAATACAGGAATTGCGTCCTGTTCTCGAATCAAGTTTTCCACGGTCAGCCAACAGATTCTTCTGGATGTACAACGCTCAATGAATGCGCCAAGCCCCTGAGGTTGAATGCGACGGCGTCTAGTCTCCGAAACAGATGCCAAGGGCGCGCGCGGTGCGAACGAGATTCCCGTCAGGACGTACCGTCTTGAGTTTGCCAATCGCCTCGCTGATTTTAACTGCGCCAATCTGCGGCCCATTGAATGCAACCATTTTTCCGAATTCACCCGCTGCAACGAGTTCCACTGCCGTTGCGCCGAACATGGAACACAGTGCGCGATCAAACGTTGTGGGCGATCCGCCACGCTGAAGGTGACCGAGCACGCACACGCGTGATTCTTTACCCGTACGTTTCTCAACCTCCGCGCTGACGACCGCCCCAATCCCGCCCAGTCGTGCCTCGCCGATTTTAGTTTCCCCACCGGAAGTAACAAACCTGCCGTCTTTCTCGCGAGCGCCTTCGGCGACGATAATGATCGTGAATTCTTTTCCCAGGTTCTCGCGTTCGCGAACTTTCGCGCAGACACTTTCGTAGCTGAACGGAATCTCGGGGATCAAAATCACATCCGCGCCGCCGGCCACACCGGCGTACAGAGCGATCCAGCCTGCATAACGCCCCATGACTTCCAAAACCATGACACGGTTGTGGCTTTCAGCAGTGGTGTGAAGCCGATCCAGCGCATCGGTCGCAGACGAGACGGCGGAGTCGAATCCGAAGGTAAAAAGCGTTCCTTCGAGATCGTTGTCAATCGTCTTAGGTATCCCGACGACCGGAATACCGTACTCGAACATTTGCTGCGCGATGCTTAGGGAACCATCACCGCCGATGGACACGAGCGCCGACAAGCCCAGCGCCTCCATCCCCGCTTTCACACCGCCCAGCAGCTCCTTTGGTAACGTGCGACTCTCGCTGTGGCCGACCTTGGCCGAGAATTTTCCGCGACTGGCCGTGCCGAGAATGGTTCCGCCGCGCGGTAACAATCCGCTAAGCGTCTGGTAATCGAGCGGCTTCGTTCGTTGTGGTTCGAGTAAACCTTCGTAGCCGCCGAGAATACCAATGCATTCCCAGCCGCGTTTGGCCGAAGCTTTCGCCACGGCGCGAATAACTGCGTTTAAACCCGGACAATCTCCACCGCCGGTGACAACTCCAATTCTCCGGCTCACGCGATTACCTTTTTTTTCTTTGTGACGCCAGCCAGGCAGCGCGGTTCTGGCGAATTAGCGCGAGGCACTCATCAATTGTGTTCACGCAATGCGGGATGGTGAAATCGATCTCGCTGGCGAGTTCGTTGCCTTTTTGGAGCATCGAGCCGCGTCCCCAGTTGACCAGCCCAGTCCACATTTTTCCGACGAGAATCAGCGGCGTATTGTAAAGCTTGCGGACCTGAAGAAGTTGCCACGCGAGCGACAGCTCCAACAATGTTCCAATCCCACCCGGCACTACGACAAACGCATCCGAAACAATCATGAAATGGTGCAGTCGGGAAAAGAATGTGCGGTGTTCGTACGCTTGGCCGACGAACGGATTGACCTCCTGTTCAAATGGCAAAGCGATACGAATGCCCACCGAGCGTTTGAGCGCCTTTGGCTCTACCGAGTGTGCTCCCTCATTTGCAGCCTGCATGAGGCCGGGACCGCCGCCGCTGACGATGTCGCAACCCATCTTGGTTAACTCGGCCGCGAGTTTCTTGACGGCATTGTAAGCCGGTGTGCGGGGCTGAAGGCGCGCGGAGCCGAAGATGGTCACTCGATAATTTTGTCGCGTAGTGCGACGAAGCCGCGTCAGTTCATTAACGACTTCCCACAGGCCAGTGACGGCATTTTCAACGAGAATAGTGACCGCATCTTCATTGTTGAGATGAACGATGTCGGACTGTCCGAAGGCTGATGTTTGCTTCTTCATGTTTGCCGTTGGAAACGATTGAAATTCATCACGCAACACCTGGAAGTGATCTCTGCAGTGGGAATTTTCCTGTTCGCCCCGACATAATTTTGGTGGAGCGTGTGCAGCGCTCTACTGAGATTCAACGCCCTCCCAGGATGATATCGCTCATGATTTTGCGGCCTGTTGCCTGCAGTGGTCCGAGGCCGCTCCCGGGCAGGAACCATATGCCCTTGTCCTTGTCACGGCAGTAAATGAAGTTCACGCCGTCGCTTGTAACGGCATGATGAAATGTGGCCCCGAGATTCTCGGCGATGAATCCGAAGAATGCTTCCCGCCAAGGATCTTCCGCGTAGCGAAAGATCTGGTCGCCAAGCGTCTTCAGCTCTTCAACGCTGATACTGCGGATTGATTTTGCAAGGGCTTTGCGCCGCTCCTTATCCAAATTCTCAAGGTCAAATTTTTCGAATGCCATAAAATTATCTCCTTAAATTAAACGTTGCCT
>JBLMXH010000215.1:0-17912 GCA_050257685.1 Nitrospirota bacterium | reverse complement strand
TGCGTTTGTACGGTTTGAGCAAAAGAATCGCTGCGAGTGTAGCGGCGCCCACTGCCAATGACGTCCAGTTCACCTTTCCGCCGAGGACGCCTTCGGTGATCCGCGCGAGATCGCGCAATGGACCGGCATCATCAATCGAGAACCCAAAAAGCTTTGGCAGCTGACTGATTAGGACGGTCAACGCGATTCCATTCATGTAGCCGTAACGAATTGGTTTCGAGAGAAGCTCGGTGATGAATCCCAGGCGCAAGACACCTATCAACATGCATACCAGCCCGGAGACCACGGCCATCATGCTTGCGAGGGCTACTGCACGCATGGCGTTGCCACCCGAAAGAGGGAGAACCACCGCAAGAATGACGGGGGCCAGAGACGAATCCGGCCCCAGCACCAAAATTCGGCTGGGACCAAAGAGCGCATACGCGACCAAAGGTACAATCGTGGCATACAGCCCATAAATTCCGGGAACACCTGACGCGAGCGCATAAGCAATACCGACTGGCACGAGCATGGTAGCCAGCACCAGGCCGGCCATCAGATCGCGCGGTAACCACGCGAGTTGGTACGCGCGCAGGATCTGCAGTCCCGGTAGCCAACGCTTCCAGCCCGTCATGATGACTGGTTTCCTATTGGCAATCATTCAAAGTCATTGTGTTGCATTCCAGCCTTTTTACCGACGAAACGCCAGTGGTGCACCAGAAAGTAGCGGAAGGAATGGAATTCGGACCATCATTGCGTCGATCGAGTTCAACATATTAAAGACCCAGTGCTCAGCTTCTTTACTTGTCATCGGGGGTGAGTGAATAGTTCGATCCTATCTACGTCACTGAGTTTCAAGGGAAGTGAAAACGGTCTGGCGCGTCTTTGTTTATCTAAAACGTTATCCGATGCTGGCGATCGCGACGCTGGCTTGCGCGATCATGGGCACCCTCATGATGGTCGTTCCACCTGCAGCGACGAAATATATTCTCAACGACGTTATCAACGGTCACCACCCCGAACGTTTGCTTCCGTTGCTACTTCTCGTGGCTTTCGCGATGCTAATTCAACGAGGCTTGGATTATCTTCGCCTCTTGCTCAACAACACCTTCGAGCAAAAAGTCATTTTCGATCTGCGCCGAGATCTGTATTCACACATTCAAACGCTGCCCCTGCGCTGGTTCGATAATCGTCCCACCGGCGATCTAATGACGCGGATTTTGGAAGACGTGAGTTCGGTCGAGCGCGTCCTGATCGATGGTATCGAGAAAGGCACGGTAGCGATATTGCAGATCGTCGTGGTGTTGGCGGGAATGTTTTACCTCAGCACAAAACTGGCGTTGGTCGCGCTCGCGCCGGTGCCGTTCCTGGCCGGCGGCGCGCTTTGGTATACCCTCACGGCGCACCGGCGATATCGGCTGCACCGCCACGCCGCTTCAGCCGTGAATTCGCTCCTGCACGACAATCTCTCCGGCATTCGTCAGATCAAGAGTTTCGCGCGCGAGCCTGAGGAAGATCGTCGCTTCAACAAAGAAAGTGACAAGCTGCGGCGCGCCACCTTCGTCGTTACGCGGGTATGGGCGCTTTATCATTCTTCAATGTATTTGTTCGGATCACTCGGAGTGCTCCTGGTCGTCGCCGTTGGGGCGCGTGATATTTTATCAGGCGCTTTGCAGTTGGGGGATTTTGGCGCCTTTCTTGTGCTTGCGAGTTTTCTCTACGAGCCAGTGGGGAAACTGCATGAGCTCAATCAACTGGTGCAGGCTGGACGTGCCGCGGGCGAACGCGTTTTCGAAATCCTCGATTCAGAAGGCGAGCCGAAGGCTGAAGAAACAATTGGCGAAACAGTGCGCGGCGAGATCGAGTTCCGGGACGTCAGTTTCAGCTACTCCGGAAAGTTGCCGACGCTAAGTGGGATTTCATTTCGCGCACGCCCGGGTGAGACGGTCGCGCTTGTCGGCACCACGGGCTCGGGAAAATCCACGATCATCAATCTACTCACGCGTTTCTACGAATTCGATAGCGGCCAGGTTTTAGTCGACGGAATTCCGATTCGTGATTTCAACATTAGAGCGTTACGGCAACACATCGGAATGGTGACGCAGGAATGTTTTTTGTTTAACGGCACCATCCGCGACAACCTGCAAATTGGAAAACCTGACGCGACAGATGAAGAACTGCTGGAGGCAGCGGCCGTGGCAAACGCTCGGCCTTTCATTGATCGGTTGCCGCACGGATTGAGCAGCGTTGTGGGCGAGCGCGGGGTAAAATTGAGTGTAGGCGAAAAGCAGCGGCTTTCGATTGCGCGGGCACTCCTGAAAGATCCGCCAATTCTGATTTTGGATGAAGCGACGGCAAGCGTGGACATGACGACGGAGCGACTCATCCAGGAAGCGCTGGAGACTCTGATGTTCGATCGTACTTCCATCGTGATCGCACATCGGATTTCCACTGTGATGCACGCAGACCAGATTCTCGTCCTTGATCACGGCCGTATCGTCGAGCGCGGAACCCACGAGCAACTGCTTGCGCTTCGTGGAAAATACGCGCGCTTGTACGAACAAAGTTTGCTCGAAACGCCGGATGACGAGCCCACGAGAAAGCGTGTCCGTTTGCCTCAACGCGCCACGTTCCTCGCAGAGGCTGCACTCAAGATTGCGAATGCCCTCCGCGAAACAGCGTCCATCTGGCGGCGGACGAAGCGTTGATCCCTCGCGACGCGCCGGAGTATAAAAAAGTCGCGTTGATACGCGGGAAAATGCAATGGTTGGCCATCGGAAATCAGATGAAAGATAAGGATGGCGGAAGGGGTGGGATTCGAACCCACGGTGGGTTTCCCCACGCTCGATTTCGAGTCGAGTGCCTTAAACCGGACTCAGCCACCCTTCCTTGAGGAGAGAAGAAACGCCGAACGTCGAACGTCCAACATCCAATATCGAATGCAACCGTGTTCGAGATTGGCCGTTCAGCGTCGGGCATTGACGTTGAATATTGCGGCTATGCATTAAACCATTCGCCGGGCAATGCATCAGGCCGTCTGGCAGAGAGGATTCTCTGCCTCACCATAAAAAATGTTACAATTTAAAGCTTGCCATGGCTGCCCGACTTACTGCATCTTGTATGTCCACACGGACAGCCACGCTATTACTTGTTGTTGACCGGTATTCACAGGTTTTTGGCGCCGCTGTTCACCAGTATTCCCAGCTTATTCTAGAAACCTCAAACCCTCCCATATCGCCATGATTCAACTCAAACCCGGAATTCCTCCTGCTTCGCTAAATAGACCGACACATTCCGCCGCACGTCGAAAAAACAAAATGGAAAGGAAGAAAAGCGGGGGTCTGCGTTTCAAGCGTGTGTTTAGCGATGCTGCCGTCGCGCCATTTGATCAAATGGAGTGGGAACGACGCACGGCAGAAATCACCGACGACAGCGGGAAGGTCATTTTCAAGCAGGAGGACATTGAGGTCCCGAAGAATTGGAGCGCGCTCGCTACGAAAATCGCCGTGTCGAAATATTTCTACGGCGACATTGCCAACGGCACAGACCCCTATAAGGGCGGAAGAGAAACTTCGGTCCGGCAGCTAATTCATCGTGTCACGCGCACCATCACCGACTGTGGAATTGCCGATAATTACTTCGCAGATGCGGAAGCCGCTGAAACTTTTTACGATGAGTTGACCTGGTTATGCTTGAACCAGCACGGCGCGTTCAATTCGCCGGTTTGGTTCAACGTTGGGTTGTATCATCAATACGGCGTTGGCAAAGGCGCGGGTGCGGGAAATTATTTTTACAATCGGGAAACCGGCAATGCGGAACGCGCAGCTTCGCAATATGAGTATCCGCAGGGTAGCGCCTGCTTCATCCAGAGCGTGGGTGATACCATGGAGGACATCATGCGCCTGGCGACCAGCGAAGCAATGCTGTTCAAGTACGGCAGTGGAACTGGCACCGATCTTTCGTCGCTCCGATCGACACGGGAAAAATTGAGCGGTGGCGGCAAACCCAGCGGGCCGCTCTCATTTCTAAAGGTTTACGACCAAATCGCGAATGTCGTGAAGAGTGGCGGAAAAACCCGGCGCGCCGCCAAGATGAACACGCTGAAGGATTGGCACCCGGATATCGAAGAGTTCATCGATGCCAAACAGAAGGAGGAAAAAAAAGCTTGGGCGCTCATCGAGCAGGGTTACGACGGCAGTTACAACGGCGATGCCTATGGCTCAGTGATGTATCAAAATGAAAACGTCAGCGTCCGGGTAAGCGATGAATTTATGGACGCTGCGCTGGAGGGCCACGAATGGTGGACGCGTCGCGTAACCGACGGCAAACCGTGCGAGAAAAAGGATGCGCGTGCGCTACTGCACAAAATCGCCGAGGGCACATGGATCTGTGGTGATCCGGGCATGCAATTCGACACGACCATTCACAAGTGGCATACCTGCAAAGGCACGGACCGACAAAACTCTACCAACCCCTGCAGCGAGTACCTTTTTCTCGACAACACGGCCTGCAATCTTGCTTCGCTGAATCTGATGAAGTTCAAAACCGCCGACGGCGACTTTGATGTCGAGCGATTCAAGGCCGCGGTACGGATTTTCATCACCGCGCAGGAAATCATCGTTGATAACGCCAGTTATCCCATCAAGGAAATCGCGGAGAACTCACACATCTTCCGGACGCTCGGATTGGGTTATGCAAATCTCGGCTCACTGATCATGAGCTACGGCTACGGCTACGATAGCGTTGAAGGCCGGGCACTCTGCGGCGCGATTACGGCGATCATGACTGGCGAAGCCTACGCGCAGAGTGCGCGCATGGCGCGGGCAATGGCGCCGTTTCCCGGGTATCGCGATTCACGTGCCAGCGGCGTGGCGAAGCCGGTCGCAAAAGATAACGTCGCCCCAATGCTCGAGGTGATTGAACTGCATCGCTGCGCGGTTCACCAAATCCCGGACGCGAAGGAGTTCGCGCATTTGAAAGAGGAAGCCGCAAGCACCTGGGACGAAGCAGCGGAACTTGGATGTCGTCATGGGTATCGTAACGCACAGGTAACCGTGCTCGCGCCCACCGGGACGATCAGTTTCCTGATGGATTGCGATACCACTGGGATCGAACCCGACATTGCGCTAGTAAAATACAAGCTGCTCGCTGGCGGCGGCATGCTCAAGATCGTCAACCAAACGATCAAGCCGGCGCTGGAAAAACTCGGCTACAGCTCTGATGAGATCGAGCGAATCGTCGCGCATATCGATGCGTTCGACACGATCGAGGATGTGATCGATTCCGACGGGACAACGATTTCGTCCGGACTGAAGCCAGAGCATTTGCCGATTTTCGATTGCGCGTTCAAGCCGTTCAAAGGCGAACGCTCGCTGCATTACCTTGCACACTTGAAAATGATGGCGGCTGCGCAGCCGTTCCTCAGCGGCGCGATTTCCAAGACCGTCAATCTGCCGGAATCAGCCACCGTGGACGACATCATGAACACGTACATCGAAGGCTGGCGGCTCGGTCTGAAATCGGTGGCAATCTATCGCGAAGGTTCGAAGCGCTCCGCGCCTTTGAATACACGCAAAACCAAAGACATGGGAACTGTAGCCGCTGGCGATGACAGCGGCGAGACAACTGGAGTCGAAAGTCGCATTCTTGAACTTGAACAGGAACTGGCGACCCTACGAAGACAGCTCGATCAGCCTGTGCGCCATCGCATGCCCGATACACGCACTTCGTTGACGCACAAATTCGAGATTGCCGGACACGAAGGCTACATCACTGTCGGCTTGTACGAGGACGGACAGCCCGGCGAGCTTTTCATCACCATGTCCAAGGAGGGTAGTACAATCGGCGGTTTGATGGACACGGTCGGCACACTGACGTCGATCGCACTCCAGTACGGCGTGCCCCTGGAGAGTTTGGTGAAAAAATTCGCGTATCAGCGGTTCGAACCGAGCGGGTTTACAAAGAATCCGGATATTCGCCACGCGACGAGCATCACGGATTACGTGTTCCGCTGGCTCGCGTGCCAATTCATCAGAGGTTACAAGGAAGCGACGGCACCCAACCGTGCGCAGCCCGATCTACCGCTTAAAGAAATTCCTGACATCGAGAAAAAGGCACTCAATCGGCCCGTGACCGATCTCGCCCGCACCGGCGACAAAGAAGTGATCGACGTGATCACGGGTCATCCCTCAAATGCGGGAAACGGCGGGACCACTGCCGAAAGCAACGGCAACGGCACTAGCACCTCATCCTACCGGGTGACGATAGCGCTCGGCAGCATCTTCATGGGCATTACCTGTTCCGTTTGCGGCAGCGACAAAGTGATTCGCGCCGGCGCCTGCGGCGTCTGCACCGAATGCGGCACTAGCCAAGGGTGCAGCTGAAAACAAAGTCACCTCGTCAGCTGCAACATCGAAGTTCGAGTCCGAACACATTTAGATTCGCAAACCGGAGATCCACCTGATTGGACATGCGACCGCGCATGGCTAGAATGCGTCGCCCGGTTTTCAATTGAATGAATAAGCTCGACGAGCAGCGACAGAAAGAGATTCAACAGGCGGAGGAACTGCTTTTCGCAGGGCCACAGGCGCTGGGCTTTGCCAAAGGACTTTTCCAGGGGCATTTCGTGTCCGATTGGGTAATGCCGTATCCACGGATCCGGGAGGAAGAACAGCCCGAGCTCAACCAAACGCTTTCCGAACTCCGCAGATTTTTAAATGCAGAGCTTGATCCTGCGGAAATCGATCGGCAGGCGGATATTCCCCGCAGCGTAATCAATGGGCTGGGGCAGATTGGGGTGCTCGGCATGACGGCGCCGAAGGAATACGGCGGACACGGGTTCTCGCAGATGGCCAACTGCAAGGTGCTGGAGGAGATCGGACGGCGTTGCGCATCGACATCCGTTTTTGTTAATGCGCATCACTCCATTGGGATCCGGGCGTTGCTGTTGTTTGGGACGCACGAGCAGAAACAGAAATGGCTTCCAAAATTGGTAACTGGCGAGCAGCTCGGCGCGTTTGCGCTCACAGAGAAGGAAGCCGGGTCGGATGCGGCAAACGTACAGATGCAAGCGCGTCCCAGTGAGGACGGTTCGCACTTCATTTTGAACGGCGAAAAACGCTACATCACTAACGCGGCCATCGCGCATGAGCTCACAGTAATGGCGCGCACACCGGTGCCCGGCTCGGACAAAACGGCAGTTACCGCGTTCCTTGTGACGCCTGATATGCCAGGATTCGAAATACTCGAAGCGCGGATGCCGAAGATGGGAATCCGCGGCACAGCTACTGGGCGGTTCGCGTTACGCGATGTCAAAGTGCCAAAGGAAAATATTCTCGGCCCGATTGGCAAAGGTCTGAAGGTCGCGTTGACGGTGCTTGATTTTGGGCGAACCACTTTCGGCGCATGCTGTACAGGTGCAGCCAAAACCTGTTTGGAACTGGCGGTCCAACACGCGAACACTCGCAGACAATTCAACAAAACGCTGGGCGAATTCGAATTGGTGAAAAGGAAAATCGCCCGGATCGCGGCGGACGCTTATGCCATGGAAGCGATGACCACGGTCACGGGATCGTTCATCGATCGCGGCTTGGAAGATTACATGCTTGAGACCGCCATGTTGAAGGTGTTCACCACCGAGCGGCTGTGGGAATGCATCAATGATGTGTTCCAAGTTCATGGCGGCGCGGCCTACATGACCGATCTGCCGCTGGAACGAATGTTGCGCGACGCGCGGATCAACCAAATCGGCGAGGGCGCGAATGAAGTGCTGACCTCGTTTATCGCGCTTGTCGGCATGCGCGGGCCAGGAATGGAATTCAAAGAGATTTACGATACCATGATGAAACCGTCGCGCGACGGAATGAGCAAGGCGTGGGCGGCCGGGAAGAGCCGGCTCAGCGCAACGATTCGTGTGCCTGAGGTGCCTGTGCAAAGCGAACAGCTTCGTGGACAGGCGCGACAACTCGGCCGTTTAATCAGGCATTTTAATTTTGCCGTTAATCGCGCATTGATCACGTACCGTGAGCCGATTCTCGACATGCAGCTTATCCAGGAACGGATTGCCAACGCGGCCATGGACCTTTTTGCCTCGACATGTGTGCTGAGTCGAATCGATGGCGAGAATCAGTTCGCAGCTCGAAACGGTCATACAGCATCGCCAGACCATTCCGCCGCGGATTTGTTTTTGCGTCAATCGTTCCGTCGGATTCGGGGTTTCCTGGCAGGACTGACCGATAATGATGACAGAGCCGTGATCGCGGCAGCAAAATCTTGCCTAACGAGCGGGAACGCCAAGCCTGCTCTTTAAAGTTTTTAGCGCCATTCGCTTTAAATTTCGCTGCGAAGTTCAGACTGAACCAGTGATCGGTTCGATCGCAGCAAAAATAAAATCTCCCTTTCGTGCTGCCGTGCTGGGCAGCACGCAATCACCCACGAACATCGCCGGGCTCGGTTATTATCTGCCCGGACGACGACCGTAAATGTCCATTGCGACAGCAGTGGTCGGAATTGCAGAGAGACGATCGCATCGCTGCGGAATGCGCGAGCCACCCGATACCACATAACAAATTTTCTTTGTAGTGGCAGGCAGTGGCTGCGAGGGCAGCGCTACCACGTTCTTGCTGTGATCATCAGCGAATGCCGAGAGGCAGAACGCGCAGGCGAAGATCCCGATTGCAACTCGGACCGACCAGCCGCACCCGCGACTCAGTCTGGTTCCTCTTCCCATGCCCCTGATTTTGAGCCCGCTGTGAATTTAAGCAAGCTTATTCGCCAGCCCACTTCGTAGTTTTAGGCCAGCCCGCTTTCACCGCCGTTCGCGCGAATGCTTCAGTCCGTCCAGAGAAAATGTTCGAGGCGGATGTTGTTCAGACGCGCTTTTGCTTCGTCGCTACGACTGCCTCCGGCTGCGACAAGCTTGTCATAGATTGCGACGGCAGATTCCCATTTGGAATCTTCCTCCAACAATCGTGCTGCATTGAATCCGGCCTTGTAATACCAGAACAATTCGCGGCGCTCACCGGGCTGAGATTCGTCCTCCAGAATGTCATAGAAGGTTGCCAGCGCACCGGCTCGGTCGCCTTTTTTCTCGAGGCATAATCCTTTTTTAAACAGCGCCTGGTTACGCCAATGAGCCGACCCCTCCTTATCGGCAGCCAGTTGATCGTAGGTCTCAATGGCGCGTTGATAACTACTCGGGTCCGTCGCACCGGCCTCGAAGAAAATGTCACCTTTCCCGCAAAGCGCCTCACGTTTTTCGGATGCACCGGCTTCACTCTTCAAAACCTCATCATACAAAGCCAGGGCGTCTTTAGGTTTCCCAAGTTTGCGCTCGATCACCGCTTGTTCGTTGCGCGCGGCCCAGCGCATCGCTCCGTTCTTTTGCACGACTTGATCAAACAAAACGAGCGCCCGATCAAGTGTATGCTCGCTCATGCTCGACATCGCCGATTCAGCCGCGAAAAAAAGCGCTTTCTCCGCGAGCGGGTCATTCGGATTCTGTTGCGCGATCGTTTCAAACTGGGTCTGCGCATTTGCGAAATCCTGGCTACGGTAATAGAGCTCCGCCAGTTTCATGCGAACTTCTCGAGCAAATTGGGACTGGGCATGTTGCTCGAGAAATCGTTTTCCGAGCTCAATAACTTTCGACTGATTTCCCCCAGCTGCTTCTTCTACCCAGATGCGAAGATAATCGGCGCGTTCGGCGGCAGCGGCGGTTGGTGCAGAGGCGAGTGCTTGATCCAGGTCCTTTCGCGCCTCATCCAAGCGTGGCGGTGTGGAATGAAATGCCAATTCGGCCAAGCCAACCCAAGCCTCGGAGACCCGTGGATTTGCTGGAAAATCGTGAATGAATCGTTGCAACGATACCGCAGCTTTTTTGTCTCCTTTGGCAGCCTGCATCAGGCCTTCCTCCAATCGCAAATCGGCACGCGATTGTTCGTCGCCGCCCTGTTTTTCCAATTGATTGTAATCAGCAATGAAACGGCTGTGATTCCCGACTTGTAACCAGCCGCTCGATGCATTGAAAAGCGCCGCTTTCGCGGAACGCGAGTCGCGCTGTGCGATCTGTTCGAACGCAGCTGTTGCGGTGTCGAATTGCTTCGCCAAATACTGCGCCTGTGCAGATAAAAAATCGATCCGAGTCACCAAGACCGAGTCGGGGCGCAGCAATCGCGCGTCGTCCAGAATGGCTATCGCTTCATCAAATCGGCCTTCGTCAGTTTCAAATTTGGCAAACTCGACCAGAGCAGGAGCAATAGCCGGCGATTTGATTTCTGTGGCTCGCAAATCTTCAAACAGTTGGCGTGCTCGCTCTCTACGGCCTGCTCGTATTTCCAGTCGCGCCAAATACCAGCGCGCGAATGTGCGCCGCGGCTGTTCCGGCCTGCGCACCCACTTTTCCAGTTCATTACGCGAGGGTTTGTGTTCGGCGCGATACAACTCATCGAGCTTTGCGAATATCAGCGGGAGATCAGGGTCCGCGAAGTTGCGGTCGATGAAACGCTCTAGCACATCATCTCCGGTCTCAGGCGTTTTGAGCTGCAAATGCGCTTCAGCGATGCCGAAGAGCGCTGCGACTAAAACGGAGTGAGGCGTTCCCTCCGGCCGTTTCAGAATCGCCTGAAACATGCCGATTGCTCGTTCAGGCCGGTGCGAAATCAATTCAAGGCGCCCCCTCAACACACGTCGTTCTCGCCGTTCTGCAACCGAAGTGGGTTGCAACTGCTCCAACAGCCTGCGTGCCTCAGCAACGTTGCCCAAGTCTATGTGCAGCTCAGCTGCTCGCAGCTGTGCTCGCGTGCCCCATTGTTTATCATGCGCCAGCGAAATAAATTTCCTCAAAGCGTCCTGGCGTTTTCCCAAAGCACGCAGAGCGTCGCCCGCTCCAAAAACAGCTGCTCTCTGTCGTGGCGAAGTCTCGTTGCTTAGTTCCTCATAAAGCGGCAGCGCGTCGCTCCACCGGTCAAGACTGGCTAGGGACTGAGCGCGCCAAAATTTCGCCCATGGCAAGTCGCGTAACCTGGCGTCATTCAAAAGAACCAAAGTGGCCTCTGGTTCATTTGCAGCCACCTGAGCTTCCGCAAGTTTTTCGGCGACCGCGCGCCATTCCTGTTCCGGCAGACTTTTGTTAAATAGGGATTGCAACCGCACCACCGCCACCTCCGGCACGCCTTCTGAAAGCGGCGCGCTGGCTTCGGCCAAATCAGCGGAGATATCCGCGTAGGCAAGCGAGCTTAAAAGCGCGATGAGACATGTGAAGGCTAGTCCGATCTGTCTCATCTTCTCTCCAGCATTGGCTGCAAGTATTGCCCGGTGTGGCTGGTCGGAATAGTCGCGACCTTCTCAGGCGGACCGAATCCGACCACTTCCCCGCCATGTTCGCCGCCTTCAGGACCTAAATCGATGATCCAGTCGGCGCACTTAATCATCTCAAGATTGTGCTCGATCACCACGATGGTGTTGCCCGCGTTGCGGAGCTTCATCAACACCTCCAGTAGTTTTTCAATATCGGCGAAGTGCAACCCGGTCGTCGGTTCATCAAGAATGTAAACAGTGCGACCGGTCGCTTTTTTGGCAAGCTCTGTGGCAAGTTTCACGCGCTGCGCTTCGCCGCCGGAAAGGGTCGTTCCGGCCTGCCCGAGTCGTAAATAACCCAAGCCAACGTCGAGCAGTGAATTGAGCTTTTCCGCGATACTCGGCACGTTGCGGAAGAATCGCGCAGCTTCGTCGACGGTCAGGTCTAGCACGTCCGCAATATTCTTGCCTTTGTACGTGATCTCGAGAGTCTCGCGGTTGTAACGTTTGCCTCGGCAAACCTCGCATTCGACGTAAACATCCGGCAAGAAGTGCATCTCAACTTTGATCAAGCCTCCTCCTTCGCAGTTTTCGCAACGACCGCCTTTAACGTTGAAGCTGAAACGTCCTGCATCGTAACCTCGAACGCGGGCCGCGGGTAATTGCGCGAACAGTTCGCGTATCGGCGCAAATGCACCGGTGTATGTGACCGGATTTGAGCGTGGCGTGCGGCCAATCGGGCTTTGGTCAATAACAACAACCTTGTCGATGTGTTCCAGGCCGCGAATGCATTTGTGAGCGCCTGGCTTGTCTTTCGAATTATAGAAATGGCGGAAAAGAGCCCGCCGCAAAATATCATCCACTAAAGTCGATTTGCCGCTGCCGGAAACGCCAGTCACACAGGTGAGGCAGCCGAGCGGGAATGAGACGTCGATCTTTTTCAGATTGTTTTCACTAGCGCCCACAACTCCAAGCCAGCCATCGGGTCGCGGCTGCGCGCGCTGTTTAGGAACCGCTATATGCGCGCGTCGGGAAAGATAATCGCCAGTCAAAGAATTTTTCGCGCGCGCGATGTCGTCGACAGTTCCTTCTGCTACAATCTCGCCGCCACGTGGACCCGCGCCCGGACCGAGATCGATAATATGGTCGGCAGCGCGAATCGTTTCTTCATCGTGCTCGACTACAATGACGGAGTTCCCAAGGTCGCGCAGCCTTCGCAGCGTTCCAAGTAAACGCGAGTTGTCGCGTTGATGCAGACCGATGCTGGGTTCGTCGAGAATGTAGAGAACGCCGGCCAGACCGGAGCCGATCTGTGTCGCGAGCCGTATCCGCTGGGCTTCGCCGCCGGAAAGTGTGCCGCTCTCGCGATTCAATGTGAGATAGCCAAGCCCCACTTCTACGAGAAACTGCAGGCGCGACCGAATCTCTCGGACAACGTCTGTTACGATGGTCTGCTGCTGCTCGGTCACGTCGAGACCGCCAATGAACTGCAACGCGTCTTCCACGTTTTCCTGACTGAACTGATGGATGTTCAATTTGCTGCCATGGCGGTCCTTGATCGTGACAGCAAGGATTTCGGGTTTCAGTCTTGCCCCGCCGCAGACGTTGCATGTCTCGCGAGTCATAAACGCGCGAATCCGATTGCGCGTGAACTCGCTCTCGGTTTGCTCATAGAGCCGCTGCATTTGAGGCACAAGTCCCTCGAACGGTTTTGTGATTTTCTTTTCTCCATTACCTCCAAACTGCATTTGAATTGGTTCGTCATTCGTGCCGAAGTAAAGCGCGGCTTTGAAGGTTTCAGGTAACTCGGCGAACGGCACGTCTTGGTTCACGTTAAAATGATTAATCAGCGCATCCTGCAGATGGCGGTAGTAGACTCGCATGCGTTTTGTGCCGCGACGCCAGGGTGTGATTGCTCCTTCGGCCAGTGTTTTGGTTTGGTCGGAGATCATCAAATCCGGGTCGACCACCAGTTGTGTCCCCAAACCATGGCAAGCCGGGCAAGCGCCCAAGTGGCTGTTAAAAGAGAAATGCCTCGGCGTCAGCTCGCCTAAATTGAATCCGGTCTCAGCATTCCCGTAATCGGTCGAATAGCGGTATTCCGTCCACTCTTCCAAATGGGCGTTGGGCGTTGGACGTTCGGTGTTCGGCGTTTTCTGTGTTTGGCACAAAACAATTACCCGATTGCCGCCCCATTTGAGAGCCGTTTCAATCGAGTCAGTTAGCCGCACACGAATGCCATCGCGTACGACCAGACGATCGACCACCGCTTCAATCGTGTGCCGCTCGCCTTTCTTCAGCCGGATTGGCTCAGTGCGATCCAGCTCGATCATCTGCCGGTTGATGCGCGCACGGACGAACCCTTCCCGTTTGAGTTTCTCGAGCACGTCCCGGAACCCACCAACCTGATCTTCAATCAACGGGGCCAGTACCACAATTTTGCTGTCAGGTTCGTAGGCTAGGACTTGATCCACGATTTGCTGAGGTGTTTGGCGACTGAGCGCCCGGCCGGTGAGGGGATCGTGCGGTTGACCCACCGCGGAAAAGAGGACCCGCAGGTAATCATAGATCTCAGTCGTGGTGGCGATTGTCGATCGTGGATTCGCGCCGGCGCTGCGTTGCTCGATGGCGATGGCAGGTGACAAGCCTTCGATGAAATCGACGTCCGGCTTTTCCATTTGGTCGAGGAACTGCCGCGCGTACGCGGAAAGGCTCTCGACGTAACGGCGTTGCCCCTCTGCATAAAGAGTGTCGAAAGCCAGCGAGGATTTCCCCGAGCCGCTTAACCCCGTGATGACCACCAGCTTCTCCCTCGGAATCTCGACATGGATGTTCTTGAGGTTGTGCTGCCGGGCACCGCTAATCTTGATTGTCTGCGCAGGCATTCTGGCGAGAGATCTCGAACCCATCAGTTAACCACAGATGCCCTTTTTCTCCAGTGAGATTGCCTTGATATCGGTAAGAACCTATCGGCTGAGCGTGACTAGGAATTTCTCGGCGGATCGGTCTCACTAACTGATGCAATCAGCAGCAACTCGTCTGGTATGGGATGCGAATTTGTTAATCAGAATCTCGATTACTACTTTAACTGCCAGGCGACCGGATCACCGTCGCTTCGAATTCGGTGAGCGAGATGATGTAATCGATTTTTGCGAGCTGCTCCGGCGTGAGTTTATTCAATTTGTCGATCCCGATTTGGAGGGAATGATCATTCCAAAGCAATGAAGCGATGAAAAGAGGCTGCCATTTGTTTTGGAATAGCTGTTCGTCGGGCTTGAGGAGCACTGTGCTGTGGGGCGCCGGATGCAGATTCAGTGAATCGAATGCAGCTATGACGTGGCTTACCTTTTGACCGGTGCTCAGAAGATTTGGCACTGTTGCAAGTCGCTGATTTTGCCAATGAGTAAAGATTGCGAACGACACTGCTAACACCGAGACAAGAGCGACCCTGATTGTCCGATCAGGAGTCTTCCAACTTGCTATCAAAGCAATCAAATCACATGCGGCTCTCGCCCAGATCATTGCCCATCCGAAAAGCAGGAGATAAAGACACCCGCCGCTGCGGATCGGCAGAAGAAATGATATCGGTAGAGGAACTATCACTACCCAGAAAGCCATGAGCTGAAGCATGCGATCCCGGCGGAAAAATGCATAAATGAAAACAGCCGCCCAAACGAGTAACAGCGCTGCTGGCGTAATTGCCTCTGGTGCATATAACAACTCTCCAACGAACGTTGCGTTGGATGTTACAAAATTAAACCAGGAATAACTAGGTCGATAAGCATCGAATCTTGTAACTGAGCCAGTGCCATAGATCTTACTGTAGAGATAAACCGCAGTGATAGCGCCTGCAATCAGACAAGGGCCTGCGCAGCGCCAGGTCCAGGAAAGAAACGCGTTCCAGCTCGTCCAATGCGGTGACTTCAAAAGCTCGTAAATCAAAACGAGCACCGGAAGTGTAACCGCCATCTCCTTGCTATTCAGGGCGGATATATACAGCACCAGGAATAAGACTAACTGCAAAGGGCGAAGATAGGCTGATTTCTCTCGGATACGGATGTAGTAGGTCAGTGCACCAATATAAAACAAGCCGCATAACACGTCGTAAATAAAGGCACCGACGAAAACCAAGTTCGCTACGTAGGGATGATAACAGAAAGCAAGAACCGCAAGGAAAGCGACCGGGCGGGACGAGGTGAGCAGCCGGGCGAGACAGTAGGCGATTGGGATTGTGAGAGCGAGAAGACAAATTTGGACGATCCGATAAGGAAAAGGGTTCAATCCGAAAAAATCGTAGAGGGGGAGATAGTAAAGCGCGCCTCCCGGCCGATAAGACGGCGTCCAAAACTTTGCGAAGCCCATGATCGACCGAAATGCGCCGAGATACCAATAGGTCCAAATGTTCATCATCTCATCGTCACGAAACCCTCCGTGCCGCGCTGGGAGAGCGAAATACAGGAAGTAGCCGATTAGAACAGCGACACAAATCGCATCGAGTCTCACGGAGCGACCTGCGCGGACGGCCGTCGTATCGTGCATGTGATTCGAAGTCATCGAACGTATCACAGAACTGGTTAAACGCTTCGGTAGCGGCTGTTATGCTTCGCTGCTTGGATGGTGGGATGACATTCGCTGTAGTGGTTGCGCATCTATTGAAGTAGCTCCGGGTAAATCGGCTTAACCGTCGCACATTGAACGGACGTGGGGTTCGTTCCGATCTGTTGGAGAAGAGAGGTGCACCCGGCGCTAAATTATTCGGGTTCCCGTACGCAATTATTTGCCGATAACAACCAAGGGAAGCTCTGGTGATCCGATGTCATATCGACGTTACTCGATGTATTCCCGTACAAACAAATCCATAATGTGCTGCACCGAAGCACCTGTTACGTGTCTTAGATCCGCTTCCCACACCGCTTCACGATTCGAATTTTGGACGATTTCGTAACTTGGAAAATAATCCACGTTATGGTGAACGGCGGCCCACTCCTGAGCGACTGTTCGCAACAGCGATTTTCCATAAGTGTTGGCTACCACTACGTCCATTTTTGAAAACGTTGCCAGTAGGGGCACGGGAGAGACGGTAATTACAATGCGAAGGTCAGAGTGACCGTAGCGGGTCAGCAATGCGTGTATCGATTCGAGGCAGTCCCAGTTTTCAGCGAAGCTGGTGATGTGAAATTCGTAGCGATTTGGGTCAGGGTTTAACACCGACCGGATCGGAGTGGAATTGGTGTACACGCCGGTTTTGCAGTCGCGCCAGACTTCGACCAGACCCAATGTTATGATCAAACCGCGGCAGTTCGCCACGCGCTTCGCGACTGTCTGCATCAGTGCGCGACGATTGAGCGTTTCTGAAAATCCAGCCAGTTTGAGCGTAGGGGTGCAGTGCGGATCAAACCAGGTGCTTGCTGTGACCTGAAAAATTGAGTCCACAGGGAAAGCGGCGTTGGGATCAAGTGCCCAGCTGAGTTCGTTCAAGATTGAAAACGTATTGTACTTATTAGTGAAACCCAGCCCTGTTACTTCCTTGTTCACCGGCTGAAGCCTGGCGAACTCCGGCGCCATGCTCTCAACTGTAACTCCGCGCCCAGTCAGTGCATGTTCAATCCCACGCGCAAAACACGATCCAATAGCGTAGAATTTGTCGCTCCGCGCGAATTTGAATTTCGACGTGATTCGCGGCGTGAACCATGTTTGCTGCAGCCGCTGAAAAGCGTACTGGCCAGCTTTATCGTCGGCCCTCGATCCTGCCTTATACCAGTGGTTTGCGCGATTCTCCAGCCAGTCCTTGTCCACTTCAGCACTTTTCGCGACGTAGATTGATCGCATGCGGCCTCCTATCCAAGCACAGAGCGGGCTTTTCTCCAGAAGGAATCCAGCGCGGGCGGGATGAGTTTGAATCTGCAAGCACACCGGCGAAATTTTCACATGGCAACGGCAATCGCTATTCAAGCCTTTAATAAGGCTGATAGCATTCTCGGCACATTGGACTCAATCGCGCGGGCCCGTGGCGCGAATAGTTATGATCTGTTCATTCTACAGGACGGATGTTCCGGATCGAATCAGACGGAAAATTATCGTGCGGCCTGGGCAGAAACTACCCAGGCGATTGAGAAGTCGATCTCAGTGAACAGAGATCATTTCGCGTCAATCCGTTTTGAGCGGTCGGAGGACAACAATGGACCGTATCGAACCGCTGAGCGGCTCATAAGCTGGGCTTTAAAAAACAGCGAATCCGTAATTTTCTCGGAAGATGACGTAATCTTCGAACGCGATGCGATAGAATGGTTTGAGAAGGCACTCGCTCATCCGATGTTCCTGCGCCCGAACGTTTGGGCGGTTGCCGGGGAATCGAGATTTTTTGATTCTTACCGGCACAGTCCTTCTGACAGTGACTTGTCCCGTGCTCTGGAACTGGCAGAAAGCAGCAATTTGATTGATAAATTCGTGTATCTGGACTTTGTGCCATCAAGCTGCTTCGCCACCACCCGTGACAAGTGGGCTGAATTCGGTGACACGAGAGGAAGTACAAGGGGAGACCGGGCAGTGGTGGATCGCTGCCTGGCGGAAGGGAAGCTCTGCTTCTGGCCAGTGATAGCACGATGCCGCGACATAGGAATGCATCACCCACTAGGCTA
>JBLMXH010000214.1:0-4009 GCA_050257685.1 Nitrospirota bacterium | reverse complement strand
GGTGCTAAACACGCAGGCCAAAGAAGAAAATGTCAAAGAGATGATCGAGCGCCTGGAATCCGAGTTTGAGAAGGAAGGCGCAAAAGTCGAGCAGGTCCAAAAGATGGATAAGCGGCACTTTTCATATGAAGCCGGGCCGCTCGATGCTGGTTATTACGTCAACTTCATCTTGAACACCGATCCGCAGTCGATCGTGCGGCTGCGGACCAAATTCAAACTGGATCCTGACGTTTACCGCCAACATTACCAGCGGCTGGAGCAGAACACCGAAAAGCCGCCAAAAAAAGTGGCGGAATCGAAATGATTTCGGTATAAGCGCGACATGGCGAACCTCAACAAAGTTCTCTTGCTTGGAAATGTCACGCGTGATCCTGAAGTACGTTACACGCCTAAAGGCAGCGCCGTCTGCGACCTTGGCGTGGCGGTGAACCGGGCTTACACGACTGACAGCGGCGAAAAGCGCGAAGAAGTCACGTTTGTCGATGTCACGCTGTGGGGACGAACAGCTGAGGTTGCCAGCGAATACCTGAAAAAAGGCAGACCGGTTTTTATTGAAGGCCGGCTTCAAATGGATACATGGGACGATAAACAAACCGGACAAAAACGAACTCGCCTGCGCGTGGTAGCCGAGAACATGCAACTGCTCGGAGGTCGGCCCCAAGGCGGAGCCGATGCCGGAGAAAGCCGGCAACCCAGCGCACCGCCAAAAAAATCGGCAACTGCAGAACCAGACGAAGACGAGATTCCGTTTTGAGGTAACGCACGCCTCTGGCTTGCGCTCTTGGCAGGCATCGCAAGCGGGGACGCTCGCGCTACCTCTCTCATGAACGCGACTGAAGCCTGTATCGCGCTCAATATGCTACCGACGGTTGGGCCGGTGCGATTGCGCAAGTTGCTGGCGGTTTTTCAGGAACCGCAACAGATCCTCTCGGCCAAACGCAGCGACCTTCGCAAAGTGGAAGGGATCGGAAACGAGGTCGCCGATCAAATCTCAAACTGGGAAGCGACGATCGATTTGCCGGCCGAACTTCAACAAATTCGCGATTTCGGGGCAACTGTTATCACGCAGCAATCCCCATCCTATCCCCGGCCATTACGCGAGATTCACGCGCCACCGATTGTGCTCTACGTCTGGGGCGAACTTCTGGACCGAGATCATCACGCTATTGGCGTCATCGGCGCTCGACGCACTACCCATTACGGAACGGAATCAGCCAAGAAGCTCGCCTATCAACTAGCATACGCTGGACTCACCGTGATTAGCGGATTAGCGCGCGGCATTGATACGGCGGCTCATCAGGGTGCCCTGGCTGCAAAAGGCCGTACGATCGCAGTGATCGGCTCCGGATTAGCCAAACTCTATCCGCCGGAGAATGCGGCGCTGGCTGAAAAAATTCGAAACGGGAACGGCGCAATCATTTCCGAGTTCTCGATGGATATTGAACCAGATCGACAAACCTTCCCGATGCGTAACCGCATCATTTCCGGATGGAGCCACGGTATTCTGGTCGTGGAAGCGGGACTGAATAGTGGTGCGCTTATCACGGCGGCCCAAGCATTAGAACAAGGGCGCGCGGTCTATGCAGTACCCGGCCACATCAATGCACCGAGCGCGATGGGATCGAACCGTTTGATTCAGCAAGGCGCAAAGCTGGTCATGGATTCATCCGATATTCTGGAAGATTTGGAGATCCTGTTGCCTGAGGCGAAACCGCCTCCCGAAACCGCTGTCCGGCCATTGCCGCTGCTTTCAGACGAAGAGCAGCGAGTCTTCAGCGCCATCCAGGCCAGCGAAACCTCTATTGATGACATCGCGACCCGCAGCGAATTGCCAAGCGCGGTCGTTTCATCTACACTTTTGCAGCTCGAACTGAAACGTCTGGTCAAGCAATTGCCCGGAAAATACTTCGTTAAGCTAGGCTAGCCAGAGGGTTACGGCGGCGCTCGATGCCCCGCAAATTGGCCTGACTTGCAAAGCGACCGTAAGTGAGTTCGATTCCTGCCCCATGTCTAAGTCCCTCATCATAACCGAGAAGCCGTCGGTCGCTGGCGACATCGCCAAGGCCCTTGGGGGCTTCAAGAAAGGCAAGGACTATTTCGAGAACGAAAAGTACCTGATCTCGTGGGCGGTCGGTCATCTTTTCGAGCTGGCAGTGCCTGCCTCGATGAAAGAGCAGGACAAATGGGACATGACGAAGCTGCCCATCATGCCGCCAGAATTCGAGCTTGAACCGGCGGAGAAAATGGGTGGTCGCGTCAGCACCTTGCGAAAACTCATCAGAAGTAAGGACGTTTCGGAGATCATCAATGCCTGCGACGCAGGCCGTGAAGGCGAGCTGATATTCCGCTACATCGTTCAATACGCCGGCACGAAAAAGCCTATCAAGCGTCTGTGGCTGCAATCGATGACGTCAGAGGCCATTCGGGATGGATTCGCGCGACTGCGTAGCGACGACGAGATGCAACCACTGGCGAGCGCAGCGCGAAGCCGCAACGAAGCGGATTGGCTGGTCGGCATTAACGCCACGCGCGCATTTACTCTACGACTCAGCGGCGGACGCGGCAGCACTGTGACTTCGCTTGGGCGGGTGCAGACGCCTACGCTGACTATCATCGTCGATCGCGAGAGCAAGATTAAGGAATTCAAGCCCCGCGAACTGAGTGAAATCATTGGCACATTCCGGGCGACGGCCGGCGAGTATCCAGGGCGATGGTTCGACCGAGCGTTCAACAAAGAAGAGAGCGAAGTCGAGAGAACGAATAGACTGGTTACGCGGCTGCAATTGAATTTGCCGGATGCCGAACAACGGCTTGATCCGGCGAACGGCTCCCTGTGGGATGAGCACCGCGCCGCCCCCAGACTGTGGCATCGCGAAATCGCGGAAGCCATTCAGCAGAAGTGCACGGGCAAAGAAGGCGTTGTTGAGCTGGAGGAAAAAAAGCCTAGCACGCAAATCGCGCCTCAATTGTATGATCTCACAAGCTTGCAACGGGAAGCGAACAGTCGTTTCGGCTTCTCCGCGAAGCGCACCTTGCAGATCGCGCAGGCGCTATACGAGAGGCACAAGGCCATCACCTATCCGCGTACCGATTCGCGGGCATTGCCCGAGGATTACATGCCGACGGTGAAATCGACGTTAGGCAAACTCGAAAATCCGTTCGCGCGCAAAGTGCTCGATAACAACTGGGTTAAGCCTAACAAGCGCATTTTTAACAACGCGAAGGTCGGCGACCATTTCGCCATCATCCCGACGGACACCGTCCCGCATTCACTCGACAACAACGAGCAGGCAATTTTCGACATGGTGACCAAGCGCTTTGTGGCCGTGTTCTTTCCACCGGCACAATACGAGAACACGACTCGAATCACCCGCGTGGAAGGCGAGCCTTTTAAAACAGAAGGAAAGATTATGGTCGCGCCCGGATGGCTGGAGGTCTACGGACGCGAAGCCGCCGGCGATAAGCCTGAAGAAAACCTGCCGGCTGTGCAGCAAGGAGAACGCGTTGAAACCGTGCGCATTGAAATCAACACGGAACAAACGCGGCCGCCTGTTCGTTATAACGAAGGCACGATCCTCAGCGCAATGGAATCTGCGGGGAAATTAGTCGACGATGAAGAACTGCGCGACGCGATGAAGGAAAAAGGGCTCGGCACACCCGCCACCCGCGCATCCATCATTGAAACACTGATTTCAGCTCATTACCTGATCCGGCATGGCAAGGAACTCCAGCCGACCGCCAAGGCAATCCAGACGATCACATTGCTCAAAAACGCAGTGCCGGAATTGACCAGCCCCGAACTCACCGGCGAATGGGAATTTCGCCTGCGCGAAATCGAGCATCGCAAGCTGACACGCGACGCATTCATGCGCGACATCCGCGATTTGACAAAGGATATCGTTGGCAAAGCCAAGCATTTTCATCCTGACGAGCACATGCCTGACACTGAGCCTTTTGGCCGGTGTCCGAAGTGCGGCTCACCGATCGTCGAGCGCTTTAAGAGTTTCAC
>JBLMXH010000213.1:0-3937 GCA_050257685.1 Nitrospirota bacterium | reverse complement strand
TGTTCGTTTTCCGGCTGTAAAAATAGGTGTTCCAGTGCCAGGGCGAATGTCCACCGGAACTGCGTGTGCTGAACACAAAAAAGTTCGAGTCCGGAGTCCAGGCGGAATGGACAACGCTTCGACCCTGGTCGCCTTTGGGCGAACCAAAATTGCGCGATCCGACGACCTTCCCCGACGAGTCGCGAATGTCGACGCGCGATTCGTTTAGAGGGGGTGGAAACTTACCGACCTCAACCACGCATGCCCGCAACTGATGGTCAGGTGAATCGGTTCCCTGGCAACCGAAATTTGCTGGTTGCTGCACCACGGTTGCACAGGAATTCAATATCATTGCACCAACGAACGAAATAGCAGGAGTGATGATTTTCATGGCTTCGCAATTTTTGCACCTCGCTGGGGGCGAGTGGCAAACAAAATCGCGCGAGATTCACGCGCACATGCAGCACAGGCATCCTCGCCTGCTCGATAATATTACAATAGCCTCGGCAGGCAAGATGCCCGCCCGCCCCACAGCCAAGATGGCTGTGCTACGCCGCGGCCATTCGCTGGCGATCCAGCCAAACTTTGCAGATGCTTTTGATGCGCGTGAGGACGTAATACACAGTTTGGCTGCGGATTCGCACCAGTTCCGTCCCGACGATCCGCGTCACAAAATCATTCGGCAGATCCAGAATCTCCTGCGGCGTCGAACCATCGAGCCCCTTGCAAAGGATGGCCGTCATCGCGCGAGTAAGCGTTTGCACTTCGGGGCCGAGGGTCATCCGAATGTGTGCTTTGCCCTTCTCATCCACATGCAGATAAACGCCAACTGTGTCTGTGCAATCCTCATCCTTACGCACATCGACGAGATCGAACTTCTCGCTCTCACGTGGTTCCTGCTTTTTTGCGTTATCGGCGTACGAAACGAGCGTCTCGCGCCGTTCGTCTTCCGGCAGCGATTCAAAAAGATTGATGATCTGATTCAGTTTGTTCGGATACACGACGACAGCTTACCACAGATCATCCTCATCGAGGGCAATCGCTGATTTTCACCATTTCAATGTTAGCTCACATATGTGATCAAACATTGCAATGGAATATTCGACAGCAAGAAGTGCGCTGGGAGAAGGCACGCTTCGGCTTTGCTCGGGAAGATGTTTATGGCTAATTGCGCCATGAAAACTCCGATCAAAGTCGCTGTGACCGGCGCTGCCGGGCACATCGGTTACGCTCTTCTATTTCGCATCGCGTCCGGCCAAATGTTTGGGCCGGATCAACCGGTTAGCCTTCATTTAATCGAGATCCCCTCTGTGCTCGGTGCACTGGAAGGCGTGGTCATGGAATTGGATGATTGCGCGTTCCCGCTGCTTCAATCGGTAACACCAACGGCCGATCTCGATGAGGGCTTTCGCGATGTGAATTGGGCGTTGTTAGTCGGAAGCGTGCCACGCAAAGCCGGCATGGAACGGAAGGATCTGCTCGGGATCAACGGCAAAATTTTCATCGGACAAGGCCAAGCGATTCAAAAAAACGCTGCAGCCGACGTGCGTGTGTTTGTTGTCGGAAACCCGTGCAACACCAATTGCCTCATCGCGATGAATAACGCCAAAGATATCCCGAGCGACCGGTGGTTTGCGATGACACGGCTGGATGAAAATCGCGCGCGCGCGCAGCTCGCGCACAAAGCCGGTGTAAGCATTTCCTCAGTGACGAACATGACCATCTGGGGAAATCACTCTTCAACGCAGTACCCGGATTTCTACAACGCTAGGATTGACGGTCGTCCCGCGGACAAGGTGATCGGAGATGAGCAATGGCTGAAGGAAGACTTTATCGCCACTGTGCAGCAGCGTGGCGCTGCCGTCATTAAGGCGCGCGGACTTTCGTCGGCCGGCTCAGCTGCAAACGCGATCGTCGGTACCGTGTATTCTCTTCTCAACAACACGCCGGGCGACGATTGGCACAGTGTGGCAGTTTGTTCAGATGGGAGTTACGGCGTCGAGAAAGGATTGATCTCGTCATTCCCAGTCCGTGTGCGCGGTGGAAAGTGGGAAATCGTGCAAGGCGTTCCCATCAATGATTTCAGTCGCGAGAAAATCAACGCATCTGTAGCGGAGTTGAAGGAAGAAAAATCGCTCGTCAGCGAATTGTTATAGACCGTGTCTGCGAATCCCGAATGTTTTCGGGACTGACACAGACGCCCTGCAATTTGGATCGGCGATCACGGGCCCGGGCGAGCCGAGGTGTCTGCCACATCGAATGCCGCCGCTACAGGCGGGGCACCGGAGTAAACGCGGGTGTAGCGTGAGGGCTGGGCGGAACGGATTGCACGGGGCGCGGTGCGGGCGTCGGCCGGGGGATCGGGGTGCACGGCTGTCCCTGATGACACCACGTAATGGTCACGGTATCAACCCGCCAACCTTCGCCAGAGCCAGTGTTGTCGCTGGCCATTCGCCAACGCAGTCTACCTCCGCTGGGTGTCTGGATCGCTGGCAGATTCACCACGCTTGTGATGAAACCACCGGAGTTGCCGCTCCACGCCTGACGACCAGCAATTGGGCTGCCTCGATTGCTGCTGATGGTGCGGTTGTAAGCGCCCCTCACAAAAGCGCTGCCCGGTATCTCCTGAAATGTGTTTCCGCCGTCAGTACTGAGCTCCAGTATACCGCCATCGAAACCGAGATTGGGATCAACGTCAGAAGCTTCAAGGTTGAAATTGTGCCGGAACGACAACTGCGGGCAACAGCCTTCAAAAAAGGAGAAAAGCATTGAGTCTAGCCGCTTGTCGCTTACGACATCTGGATCATCAATAAACGCTGCGTTCGGTGGCGTATCGGCAGATGGCAGCGGCAGTCCAGAATCGGATGAGACCCAAAGGGGAGGCGGTCCCAATGCGTTCGTCGCCAGCCAGAGTACTGGCAATGCCGGCGGTATCACACTGTCGAAGTTTTCAGTCGAGGTCACGAGGCTCGCACACGGTGGACATCGCCCGCGTCCGGGGCGAATCCCTGCTACCGTTGACCCAATAGCGATGCCGGCTCCGATGAGCAACAGTATCAAAAGAACATTTCGCAGTCGTCTTGGCGTGAGTGTGTGCTTTAAATTCCTGAGCATTGCCGCCGACGTACGGAAAACCTTCTACAAAAATTGCAGAGCGGGGTCAATCTTTCTCCGCGTCATCCGATCGCTTCATTGTCGCCGTCCGACAATAGTGAAAAGCGTGTGTGCTCGTCCGCGGTGAAATTGCTCGTGTGTCACCGGTTCCGAAGTTGTGAAACCCATTACCCTCAGAAACTGTGTGAACAATTGCGTGCTGAAATGCCACCAGGTATGCCAGACGAAATTCTCCACCGTCGGAGCCAAACGACATATCGGCGTGCCTTCCAATTCTGGATAAAACTTATCCACGATGATGAGCGCCTTTGCTCTTTTCGCGCATTCCTCAACGATCCGAAGCGGGTCGCGGCAATGGAGCAGCACTGCTCCCATCACGGCGATGTCTAATTCTCCGAGCGCTGCAGGCAAATTGTAAGCATCGCCGTAGTACACTTTTGCTTTCGATTGCAGAGCGGCGTGACTCAACCAATAGGAATTCTTCAATTGTTGCATCACGATCTCGCGCGGGCCGAACACTTGTTCCAATCTTTCGCGCGGATAAGGAACAAAATCCCAGCCGTGCTCGTCCGTGACTTCGACCGAAATCACGTCGGCGCCGCGCTTTTCCATCTCGAACGTTAGGAAGCCGCTGGCGGGACCGATTTCTAACACGCGTTGGCTAGCAAAATCGACATTTCCGAGATATTCATCCACACGGCCACGCAAATCCCAATCCCGACCTTCGATGACTCCCAGACCCGGGAGTTCCATCGTGTGGTAGAAATAACAATCGGCGACATCTTGCACGTTGCGCGGAGTCGCAAAAATCTTTTCGGTGCCCGTGGGGTTCATGCTTACTGCA
>JBLMXH010000212.1:0-10122 GCA_050257685.1 Nitrospirota bacterium | reverse complement strand
TCACCGGTTCGCCTGTCGCTTCGCACAGCTGCCGCGCCACCAGCAGCGCAGCAAAATGATTCCGCGATGGAACGTCCCATTCGCGTGTGCCGATGAAAATCCCGCACTGTTCGTCCTTCGACGAAGAAAAATCCCATCGCTGATCCTCGATCGGGTAGGGTGTCGGTATGAACGTGACAGCCGCAGGATCGTGTTTGCACCGCACGCGTTGATAAATCTCCGCGGCCTCGGACGTGGTTGCGATACAAGCGTCAGCTTGCGTCACAATCTTTACGAAGCGCGATAATCTCCCGGGATCGCGCAACTGCTGCGCGATCTGATGCAGCCCAGTCTCCTTCAAGGAAACAGCGACGCGGCGACCTCCTTTTTTTAGGTCGGCCAATGCGCGCTCCGACGCGCGAAAGTCGCTGCGCAAAAGTAGAAGCACGGGTGTCTTTTCGCCGAGTGCGCGGCGTGTATCCCGATGAAACGCTCCGAATGTGCACGCAGCAAAACCATGAAAATTGATCGGCGGATGAGGACCTTCACCAGGCGCCGGAAGGTTCTGAAATTGCTGTTCGGGATCGTGTCCTCCGGGATTGAGAACAGTTAGCCGGAAATTGGCGGTACCGGGCGACCTCATGATCGGAAGTGCCTGCGAAATCGCGCGAATAGTAGCACATGCGTCTCGCTTGTGACGCATGACTTCGCAAGCCGGAGGCATGCGCTACTTTTCAACTCGCCTCATCTGGACCTCAACGACTCACTCGTTGAAATTGCCTGGTTCGCCCGTTGTGGTTGACCGTGGAAGAGACTGGTTAGTTCGACCCTCGGCCGCGCGCGCACCTGCATTTCGCATTTCGTCAGGTGTTACTGGTTGCGTTGCAGATCTCAGTAGCGTCTGCTCCGCTCCTTCTTCATCGAGCGGTTTCACTGGGATCGCACGCCGAATCTCCGCTGGCTGCTTTTCCTGCGGTTGGACCGGAATCGCTTTCGGAATTTGTTCGACGGGCAGTGCCTTTCGAATTTCTGGAGCGGATTGAGTTGTTTGCGAATTCGAAAGATTTGCGCTGGCCGTGTTGCTCGCAGACTTCATCTCGGTCGTCCCGGCCTCCTTGTCACTCTTCTGATTTTCCGCGGTTTCGGTAGCGGGCTGCGGCGTTGAGTCCGGTATCATAGTCGCCTTAACTGACTCGTACGGGTCGTGGTCGGCTATAAGCGTCGGACTTTTTATAGCAACCGGCATGACTTCATTCAGGTTCACGGCCAGCTCCGCGCGAGGCAAATCGCTGGAACCAAATTCGCGAGCGATACGAGCTCGCGGCTCGCCGTGAATGTTGCAAAGCTCGGTGGGCGCCTGGGCCTGTGTCGCAAGCTCCATGTAAGTTGTACGGCGTTGAACCGTATCGCCGTTGGCTGATTTTACTGCATCATAGCATTTGTCCGTGGCCAGTTGCCCTGATCGTGAACAAATCTCGATCTGTTTGAGAGTGGAGGGCTGTTTAATCTCTCGCGGCGGATAACTCCGAGCGGCCGCATTCATGATGTCGACCCAGATGGGCAGCGCTAGCTCGCGCCCGAACGCGCCGCGATAAATTTTCTGCGGCTTATCAAAACCGGCCCACACGGCACAAGTGAAGTTGGAGTCGTATCCCGCAAAGAGCGCGTCGGTGAAATCGTACGCCGTCCCAGTCTTTCCGGCCGCGGGGAATTTCTTTAGCCCAAACTCCGTGTAAGCGGTTTTCCCTGTTCCCGACTTGAGCGCATCCACCAAACACGAATGCACTTCGTACGCGGTTTCAGGTTTGGTCACGATCTTGCGGATACTCTGTTGTTTTCCACTCCACACCAGTGTTCCGTCTTTTTCTTCGATCCGCTCCAAGATATGCGGTGTGCTAGGTCGCCAGCCGCCATTCGGAAAAATCGTGTATCCCATCGCGAGCTCGGCCAACGTAACTTCGCTGCTGCCGAGGAATGTCGCCGGATAAGGACGGAGGGGAGAACGGATCCCGGCGGAGGAACAAAGCTGCAACACCGCTTCAATTCCCGCATCCATTCCGATGCGGACCGTTGCGCCGTCTTTCGATTTTACGAGCGCCTGCCTTGCGGTCATTCGACCTTCGTATTGGTTCTCGGCATCTTCGGGTCCCCATTCGCCGAGAATTCCCGTTGTGCCCCCGATCATCACGGCGCGGTTATCCAGAGGCGAATCCTCAACCACTGAACCCGGATACATTCCTCGTTCGAAAGCGGTCGCGTAAACGAACGGCAACATTGCTGTGCCGGCGGGCCGGCGAGCTTGCAGCGCACGATTGAATTGGTTGTGTTCGAAATCGCGTCCGCCGACTAAGACAAGGATGTCGCCGGTCGCGTTATCCAGGCCAATGGCCGCGCCTTGCAAGTACTCCGGCGCAGGTTGGTCAGCCATCTTGCCAGTTGATTTGGCTTTACGAAACGAGGCTGCATAATCCGCGTAGGTTTGATGATTGTAACCGGGATGTTGCTCCACTTGCTGCAGATGTGCTTTTAGAGAATCCTCGGCTGCGCGCTGGAGATCGACATCGATCGTCGTATGGATGCGATAGCCTTCATTTATCGCGCGATCCCATCCCACCGCTGCGATCACTTGCTGACGGATATAATCAACGGCATACGTCTGGCCTTGAGCAGCTTGTCGGCTCCCGACGGCGATCTTTTCGGCGCGCGCAGCAGCGCATTGTTCGCGGCTGATAAAACCAAGATCGCGCATCCGATCGAGCGCGAAATCGCGGACCTCGCGAGAATTATCGCGGTCGTTCCATGGGGATAACCGGTTTGGACTTTTGATCAGACCGGCGAGTGTGGCGCACTCCGCCAGCGTCATATCGCGTGCAGACTTGCCAAAGTACCCCCGGGCGGCTGCTTCAGCTCCGTACATGCCGCCACCGAAGTAAATCCGGTTCAGATACAGCTCTACGATTTTCTGTTTGCTGAAATTGTCTTCGATGCGCTTGGCCAAAAAAATTTCCAGCAGTTTTCGGCGATATGTTCTTTCCTTGAGCGAGAAACTATTGCGCGCCAGTTGTTGTGTGATGGTGCTGGCGCCCTGGCGGACATGGCCGGCCGTCAGGTTTTTGAGCGCTGCGCGGATGATCCCCAGCAAATCGTAGCCGTGGTGCTCGTAAAATTTCGCGTCCTCGACGGCAATGACGGCGTTGATCAGATCGGGAGCCAGCTTCTCGTAGGGGACTGTCTCGCGATTTTCTACGTAGATTTGGCCAAAGATTTTTCCGTTACGATCGAGAATCACACTGGCCGATTCCATTTGATCGAGCTTGGTCAGGTCGAACCCGTTCGCCTGCGCTTTTAGATCGACGACGACGCTGGAAAAGAAGACCGTTAGAAAAAGAGCCACGACAGCGAGAATCGCGACGGGAATGTAAAACCACGGTCTTAAATACCATGGTCGCCGGAAGCGATAGCCCGGCGGCGGTCTGAGGTATGTGCTGGTTGGTCTCAAACTACGAGCGAAACGGTCGCTCAATGTAGGGGGCAAACGCCCAACGCTCAACGTCCAACATCCAATGCTCAATTCGCCCCGCGTTCTCGTAGTTGAGCGTTGAGCGTTGAGCGTTGAGCGTTCGACGTTAAGGATGCAAACTGGCAATTCCGCTCTGATCCAGATCATTCGCGAACAGATTAAAAATAATGGTCCGCAATCGTTCGCCTGGTTCATGCAGCAGGCCCTCTATCATCCCGAGTATGGTTATTATTCGTCCGGCCGATGCGTGATAGGCCGCAAAGGAGATTATTTCACGAATGTAAGCGTCGGGCCCGTGTTTGGACAGTTGTTGGCCTTGCAGTTCTCCGAAATCTGGGAGCGGCTGGGCAAGATAAATGAGTTCGTCATCGTCGAGCAAGGGGCCCACGATGGGCAGTTCGCGCGAGATGTTCTCGAGTTCGTGCAACAGGATTTGCCGGAATTCTTCGAAGCGTTGCGTTACCGGATCGTCGAGCCATTTCCAATTTTGAAAGAGCAGCAAAGCCGGTGCCTGGAGCCGTTCGGGGACAAGATTGAGTGGCGAGAGGCGTCGGACTCATTCACGGGCGTCCACTTTTCCAACGAACTGCTGGACGCAATCCCCGTGCGTTTGATCAGTGATGGAACGGAGAAATTGGTAGGGCTCGACGGCGACAACTTTGTATTCGTCGAGCGGTCGGTTGAGAAAACGACCTTCAATCAGGCTGCACTCGAGTCGATCGACCACATCGCAACGAGCCTGCAGCGCGGCTATGTGATTGCGATCGATTACGGTTTTTTGGACGAACCGTTTGAGAGAAACGCTCAGGTCCGCGCGCTACATCGGAATCTGGATTCGCCATTCATACAGATTGGAGACGCGGACATTACGATGTCGGTGGATTGGAGAAGCATCATCGATCGCGCGCAGGCAAATGGGTTGCGCGTGGCCGGATTTACCGATCAACATCATTTTCTGACGGGAATTCTGTCGCAGATCCAAACCGGCGACTTCGGTCAAGCACTTCTGGCCGATTCGCCTAAAGTTAAACGCGAATTGCAAACGCTGCTTCACCCCGAAATGCTGGGGCGTGCTTTTCAGGTGCTCGCGCTTGAAAAAAACCTCGACATCGCGGCGCCGCCGCTCGCGGGTTTCAAATTCGCGCGTCGGCCGGATCAAAATCGATGAAGATGCCGCACCATTTTTTTGAGAGCGGCATTGTCTGCAGCGCCGAAATGTAGTGAGATGCTCAATATGTTGGCGTGGCTTTCGAAGTGGCCCGTGGTTCGCCAGATCCGCGAACGCAAAGATGGCACAGGGCTTGAGGCTATGTCGGAAAAGACGCGTGCGATGCGTGCGCGCATTGATGACGCTGAGGTAGCGCGCTCGATTTGCCCGTACTGCGGCGTCGGATGTGGTCAATTGATTTTCCACAAGAACGGCAAACTCGTTTCGATCGAAGGCGACCCGGAATCGCCAATCAGCCAGGGAAATCTTTGTCCAAAGGGGGCTGCATCATATCAGTTGCTCACCCATTCGCGGCGCGAAACGAAAATGAAATATCGCGCGCCGCGCTCGAACCAGTGGACGGAAATTCCGCTCGAGCGCGCCATGGACATGGTTGCCGATCGCGTATGGGAATCGCGCAAGCGCACGTTTGTGCACGAGCAAGACGGGGCTTCGATCAATCACACAACGGCGATCTGTCATCTCGGCGGCGCTACACTGGATAACGAAGAAAACTATCTCATCAAAAAGCTATTCACCGCAGGTCTGGGCATGGTCTGTGTGTCGAACCAGGCGCGTATATGACATAGCAGCACGGTGCCCGGTCTGGGCACCTCCTTCGGCCGGGGCGGAGCTACAACCGCGCAACAGGATCTGGCGAATGCAGATTGCATTCTAATCGAAGGTTCCTCGATGGCCGAAGCGCACCCAGTCGGTTTTCGCTGGGTGATGAAGGCGAAGGACCAGGGCGCCACGATCATCCATGTCGATCCACGCTTCTCTCGCACGAGCGCGCTGGCCGACATCTGGGTGCCGATCCGCGCCGGGACTGACATCGTATTTCTCGGCGGACTCATCAATCACTTAATTGAGTATGAGCTATACTTTCGCGAGTACGTCGTTCATTACACGAATGCCTCCTGCATTTTGTGCGACGAATATCGCGACCCTGAAGACAGAGGTGACGGGTATTTCTCAGGGTGGAATGCAGAGAAGCGTGCTTACGAAGGGGACAGTTGGCTTTATAAAGGTGGCGATTTGAGTCGCCCGCTACGCGATCTCACGTTGCAAGACCCACAATGTGTCTTTCAGAAATTAAAACGGCATTTCTCTCGTTACACCCCGGAGATGGTGGAGAAAGTCTGCGGGATTCCGCCTGATCTTTTTCATAAGGTTGCGCATGCAATGGCGGCCGCATCAGGGCCGGAGCGCACTGCGGCGGTTTGTTATGCAGTAGGCTGGACCCAGCATTCCAAAGGGGTGCAGATCATCCGCGCGGCGGCGATTTTGCAGTTGTTGCTTGGGAATATCGGCCGGCCCGGCGGTGGCATACTGGCATTACGCGGACACGCTTCGATTCAAGGTTCAACCGATATTCCGACGCTGTACGACATTCTTCCTGGCTATCTGACCATGCCGCGAAAGGGCGACGAGACCCTCCAGCAGTATTTTGAAAAGTACAGCAAGAAGACTGGGCTGTGGGCGCATTACCCGGAGTACATGGTGAGCACGCTCAAGGCTTACTACGGTAAACATGCAACGGCGCGAAACGATTTCGGCTACGGCTGGCTTCCCAAGCTTACCGGCAATCATTCGTTCTTTGAGTATCTGTACGACATGCTCGATGGGAAAATGGAGGGGATGTTTTTGATGGGGCAAAATCCCGCCATCGGCGCACCAAATGCACGGCTCCAGCGCACAGCACTCGCAAAACTAAAGTGGCTGGTGGTGCGCGAGATGGTCGAAACCGAATCGGCGAATTTCTGGCGTGAATCGCCCGAAATCGAACGCGGTGAGTTGAAGACCGACCACATTGAGACTGAAGTTTTCTTTTTTCCCGCGGCCGGTCACGCCGAAAAGGAAGGGGCATTTACTAACACGCAACGGCTTCTGCAATGGCGCCAAAAGGCAGTTGATCCGCCCGGCGATTGTCGGTCCGATGCGTGGTTCATGCATCAGCTCGCGTTACGTTTGATTGCGAAGGGGAAAGCATCAAAGGATGTGCTCGATCAGCCATTACGCGCGTTGGATTGGTGGTACCCGGAAGATCATCTGGGCGATCCGAAAATGGAAGCCGTGCTCGCTGAAATCAACGGCTGGCATACAGTGACGCCCGCAATCCGGCCTGCGAAAATGGCAGACGCAGCCGGGGGGCAGACAGGGTTGTCTGCATCACAGAAAGCTGAAGAAGGCATCGTATTCGGGTTGGATCGCGAGGGCAATCCGCATCACGGACCCCAACTCAACGCTTTCGCCGAATTGAGAGCCGACGGTTCGACCGCGTGCGGTTGCTGGATCTACTCCGGCGTTCTCGGTCGTGATGGTGTCAACAAGGCGAACTCAAGAAAGTCTCAAGATTATCTGGGTCATGGCTGGGGCTTCGCCTGGCCCAGCGATCGGCGGATCATTTACAATCGCGCCAGTGCGCGCCCGGACGGCCGTCCGTGGAGCGAGCGAAAAAAATTGATCTGGTGGGACTCGGAAAGATGGACCGGTATTGATGTCGCGGGATTTGTACAAGGGAAACCGCCGGACTACGAACCGGCGATAGAAGCAGAAGGTCTCGATGCGATTCCCGGTGATGCGCCATTTATCCTTCATGAGGATGGCCTGGGTTGGATCTACGTGCCGAAAGGCTTAAAGGACGGTCCGTTCCCAACACATTACGAACCGCTCGAGTCGCCGGTGTCGAATGAACTCTATTTACACGACACGAATCCGGCGGAGCATTGGTTTCCGCGGCAGGAAAATCGATTCGCCCCTCCGGGTGACGTGCGATTTCCATATGTTCTAACGACCTATCGCTTGACTGAGCACCATACGGCGGGCGGCATGTCGCGCTTTCTCAGTCATTTGGCGGAATTGCAGCCGGAAATGTTTGCTGAGATCTCGCCTGAGCTCGCGCGCGAGCTCAAGATCACGAACGGCGATTACATTTGCGTAGTGAGTCTGCGCGCGGCAATTGAAACGCGTGCACTTGTTAGTCGCCGGATCCGGCCATTGCAGTTAAACGGAAAGACCCTGCACCAGATCGCGGTACCGTATCACTTCGGAACAGCGGGGTTGGTGCATGGCGGCGCGGCGAACGATCTTCTTACGATTTCCGGCGAACCCAACGTGACGATTATGGAAGCCAAGGCGCTTACCTGCAACATCGTGCCTGGACGTCTGCCGCGTGGACCGGCGTTCAAAGAGTTTCTTGAGAAATATGCGCTGCAAACCGGTTCCCCGATTTTGCATCCAGAAGAACCGCCGGTCGGGGTGGGACATAGCGGCGGTGGTCATGCGCAGGAAGGAAAGGAATGAGGGCTCTTCTGGGAGCGCACGCTTCCAGCGTGCTGTGTTTCGCATCCTGCGAAATACTTTTGCGCTTTCAACTCGCGTTCGGCAGGATGCCGAACGCTGCACGCAAGATGCGTGCGCTCCCGAGGGAAGACTCATGATCGGCGAAGGCACGCACAGCACGAATCAGCGCCCGCATACGTACGTGCGCGAAAACGTCGAGGTTGGGTTCTTCACCGATCCAACTGTCTGCATCGGCTGCAAAGCCTGCGAAGTTGCGTGCAAAGAATGGAACCATGTACCCGATGACGGTTTCGTTTGGTCGGGCAACTCCTATGACAACACCGGTCACCTCGGCGCATCCACGTGGCGTCACGTGATGTTTGTCGAACAAGATCGACAGAAAGGGGGCCAGGTTGTCGGCTTGGTGGCGCAGGCAATCCTGCCTGCGAGCCTTGCACAAGGGAATGAATCAAGTGGCAGACAAGATTGTCTGTCTCACGACGATCCGTTTCGCTGGATTTTTCTCTCGGATGTTTGTAAACACTGCGAGAAAGCTGGTTGTCTCGAAGCCTGTCCCACCGGAGCGATCGTCCGCACCGAAATCGGCTCAGTGCTCGTGCAGAACGACGTTTGCAACGGCTGCGGCTATTGCGTCGTATCATGCCCTTTTGGCGTGATTGATCGACGTCCACAACCTTTGCCCGACGCTGGCGGCGCGTTTAAATGCACCTTCTGCTATGATCGGCAAAAGAGCGGTCTTCCGCCCGCTTGTGCAAAAGTTTGTCCGACTGAATCGATCGTGTTCGGACGGCTTGACGATTTGCGCACCCGCGCGACACAACGTGTGCAGCAACTGCGAGAACACGGTTACGACGACGTGCAAATTTACGATCCAATCGAAACGTCGGTGGGCGGTACTCACGCTTTTTTTCTGATTCTCGGCGAACCGGAAGCATATGGTCTTCCGCCAAAGCCGCAGATTCCGACAATTCATCTCAAGGCCGCGTGGACCGCTGCGTTTGCAACTGCGATTGCCACAATCGTCGTCACGCTCTGCGCATTCGCACTCTTATGAAGCGGCGACCGACAACTCTGGGGAGCGCACGCATTCTGTGTGCTGCTGACGGCACCCTGGGGTCAGGAACTTTCGTCCAGGGATCGAGAAGTACTGGACCGCGGAATAGGTGCTGTTGCGGTAAAAGTTCGTCGCCGCAGAATGCGGCGATCAGCACGCTGAAAGCATGCGCTTCCCAACCCATATGAACGAATCGCGAATTGACCGATTACGTGAAGAAGCCTGGGCAAAGGGGGTTGTGACGGGCTCCGGTGTAGATGTCGCCGGCGGCCCGATTCCGCGAAAGCCGGGTTACTATGGTCAGCCAGTTGTTAGGCCACCGGTGTGGACGTGGGAAATTCCAATCTATTTTTTCGTTGGCGGCCTTGGCGGAATGTCAGCGGTGATCGCGCTTGGCGCGCTGCTGTTTCATCACTTCGATGTTGCGCGCACGGCAATGTGGGTCGCTGCAATTGCGTCGGTGCTCTCGCCGATTCTGCTGATTCTGGATTTGGGTCGACCACATCTGTTCGTCAACATGCTGCGCATATTCAAACCGCAATCAGCAATGTCGATGGGTGCGTGGATCCTGGCGGCTTTTGGAATGTGTGTTGTTCCAGGTCTGATGGCCCTGGAGCTTCAGGGACTCCAAGTGTTCGCTGGCGCAATTGCGCAAATTCTCGGCTTTGCCGCGGACATTTTGATCTTTGGATCGGCAATCTTCGGAATGTTGTTGGCGACCTATACAGGTGTGCTCATCGGCGCAACGGCGATACCAGCCTGGTTCTTACATCATAGGTTGCTGCCGATTCATTTCGGAACGGCGGGATTGGGATCCGCTGCTGCTCTGCTGGAATTGTTGGGCTATCGAATCAAGCCGCTGAATGCGATTGGTTTATTCGCGGCCGCGGTCGAAACCGTGCTCTTGCTTTGGTTGAGCATCAATAAACATGGTGTGGCCGATCGGGCAATCCATGAGCATGGGTCAGGGTGGCTTATTCGGATCGGGGAAGTATTTACCGGACCGGTCCCGCTTGTGCTGCGATTCTTTGGCGTGATTCCGTTGGCGGCAATTTC
>JBLMXH010000211.1:0-5387 GCA_050257685.1 Nitrospirota bacterium | reverse complement strand
GTAACACGGTCTCATCCGTCGCGCTGCCTTTGTTGACGAGGAAATTTGCCGTCCCTGTGATCGGAGTGATCGAGCCCGGAGCCCGTGCGGCACTGCAAGCAACCCGCAACCGGCATGTGGGGGTAATCGGAACACGGGCGACAATTCGCAGCGGCGCTTACGAAAAGGCGCTACGCGCGACTAACAACGATGTGCGCGTGAGCAGCCGGGCGTGTCCCCTGCTCGTCCCTTTAATTGAAGAGGGCTTGCTCGACGACGACGTAACCGACCGGGTTATTATCCGTTATCTTGAGCCTTTGCTGGCCGACGGGATCGACACACTCGTGCTTGGCTGCACGCACTACCCGCTGCTCAGCACCGCGATTTCACGCGCGCTCGGTCGCGAGGTCACGCTGGTCGATTCCGCGGCAAATTGCGCGACTGCAGTGCAGGAAATACTGGATCAACATTCGATGCGCTCGCCGGCGACGCTGCGTGGTGAGCTGCATGTCGCGCTAACCGATGCTGCTGATAATTTCCTCAACATCGCGCGCGACGCGCTGCAGCTGAAGTTCGACGAGATTGAGCTCCGACCTTTACCTTAGCTTTTGGTAATCCTTTGATCACCAGTTCGTAAGAGTGGTCGATCATTTTTCGGAGTTCCAGATCAGGAATGCCGCCTTCAATCTCAACGGTATTCCAATGTCTCTTGTTCATGTGATACCCGGGCCTGACCTGCTCGTATCGGTCGCGCAAATCGAGGGCTAACTCTGGATCGCATTTCAAGTTTGCAGTGGGTGGCACTTCGTCGAGAGCGGCTAAAGCGAACATTTTACCGCCAACTTTGAACACCAGAACATCGGGCCCGAATGGAGTCTCCTCATTCGTACCGGGTTTGGTCAGGCAGTATTCGCGAAACTCGGCGAGATCCATCAACGAATTCGTTCCCGCAAGAGCACAGGCAGTTCTTGAATAGCGATACGTTCCTGTTGCATCGAATCGCGATCGCGAAGCGTGACTGTATCGCGCAGCGCCGGATCTTTTTCGCCGAGCGTCTCGAAATCGACTGTCACACCAAAAGGCGTACCAATTTCGTCCTGCCGCCGATACCGCCGGCCGATCGCGCCGCTTTCATCGTAAAACACAACCATATGCGGACGCAGTAAATCGACGATCTCCTTCGCTTTCGCTACAAGCGGTTCCTTGTTTTTAAGCAGTGGAAAAATTGCGCATTTAATCGGCGCCATTCGCGGATGAAGGCGTAGGACGATGCGGGATTCCATTTGACCCTTGTCGTTAGGCGCATCGTCTTCCGCGTAAGCTTCACAAATCATTGCGAGCACAGTCCGATCGACACCTGCACTGGGTTCAACGACATGCGGAATGATCTTTTCCTTCGTATCCTCATCAAAGTACTCGAGTGATTTGCCGCTGGCCTTTTGGTGTTGTGACAAATCGTAGTCGGTACGATAAGCGACGCCTTCGAGTTCCTGTCGTCCGAATGGAAAATCGTATTCGATGTCGTAAGTGCCTTTCGAATAAAAAGCGCGCTCGGCATCCGCAACATTCAGCACGTGCAATTTGGCACCACCAATGCCGATGTTTTCGTAAAACTTGAGCCGCTCTTCCTTCCAATATTCCAGCAACTGCATTCCCTGCTCCGGTCGGCAAAAATATTCCAACTCCATTTGCTCGAACTCGCGCGAACGAAATGTGAAATTGCGGGGATTGATTTCGTTTCGGAAGGCTTTTCCGATTTGCGCGATGCCGAACGGCAGCTTTTTGCGAGACACCTCGAGAATGTTTTTGAACTGAACGAAAATCGATTGCGCAGTTTCGGGACGCAGATACGCAACCGAACTTTCCTCAGCAGATGCGCCAACATGCGTCTCGAACATCAGGTTGAACTGCCGCGCTTCGGTTAAGTCTTTGCCACCGCAGTTTGGGCACTGCTTTACGCCCTTTTTCTCGACGGCTTGATCGGCGCGCAAGTGAGCCTTGCAGGTGCGGCAATCAATCATCGGATCCGAAAATCCTTCAACATGACCGGAAGCCTTGAGAACGGCAGGATGCGTGAGGATCGCGCCGTCCATCCCGACCACATCATCACGCTCGTGCACCATGACGCGCCACCAGTAGTTCTTCAGGTTGCGCTTCAATTCGACGCCGAGCGGTCCGTAATCCCATGCGCCGTTGAGGCCACCGTAGATCTCGCTCGATTGGAAAATAAAACCGCGCCGCTTACACAGGCTGACGATTTTTTCCATCCGCTGCGAGTCACTCGGCGTGGTCATTGAGTAAATCTTACCAGAGAATTAAATCTGGAAGCCAGGAAACCAAAATGGAAACGCGGCTAACCTCAGAAATCTAAACCGAAATTCCTGGATTCCTGGTTTCCTGATTAAGATTGCTGCGGTTCGACTGTTACCTCGGTCTTCACCGAGTTGGCGATGAAGCATTGCTCGTGCGCGCCGTGATTCATCTCCTCGATTTCCTGCGGCGTCGGTTGCTTTTCGCCGGAAAATTTCAGCCGCTGTCGAAGCGTGACGCGCGTAATGGCGAGCTTCCCTTCGGCATTTTTTTCCATGTAACCGACCGCATCGTCAATGTATTCGTCGAGCACAAACCTCTTTTTGCACGCGATGGCAAGAAACGTCAGCATGTGGCAACTCGACAACGAAGCCACAAAGGCTTCCTCGGGATCGACCAGGTTCGGATTACCCAAATAGCCGGGCGCGGCTGATGCCTGCATCTCGTGACCGCCGTCAAATTTCCAAGTGTGATCTCGTGAATATTTCTGGTATTCGAACGGCTTGTCGCCGCGTTGCCAAGTGAGAGTGATTTTATGTTCTGACATGCGTTTAGATAAAATGCGAGACGCTGGAGGGCAAGCGCCGTTCCACGTCATGCTAAGCGAAGTCGAAGCATCTCGCACAAGTACCTAAACGGGATGCAACGGGATGGAAAGCCTGGCCTGGCCCCGAAACTTTCGGGGCTGCGTTGCAGCCTCGACTTCGCTCGGAACGACAGGCTTGCGCTACCGACCACCCTCTTTATTTTCTCCGCTTCTGAAAACCCGCGCGATTAGCTCAGTGGTAGAGCGCTCGCTTCACACGCGAGAAGTCGCAGGTTCGAACCCTGCATCGCGCATGTCTCCATTCATCGGTCAAAACTGCAAGCGTGATACACTTGGACCGGTCGCCGCGGCGACACGCCAAAGGTTCGGCCTCTCTATCGCGCATGTAATTCTCCACGCCCGGTGCAACAATAGGCACGCAAAAATTATATGGCTCTAATTCAAGAAGTTCTCGAAATCGTCAAAAAACGTAACCGTAACGAGCCTGAGTTCCTTCAGGCGGTCACTGAGGTGCTGGAATCGATCCGGCCGGTCATCGATCGCAGCAAGAAAGTGCGAGATGCCCGAATTTTGGAACGCCTGGTCGAACCGGAGCGAATGATTCAGTTTCGCGTCCCATGGATCGACGACAAAGGACAGATCCAGGTAAACCGTGGCTTTCGCGTGCAGATGAATAGCGCACTCGGCCCGTACAAAGGTGGGTTGCGTTTTCATCCGACCGTCTATGCGGGGATCATCAAATTTCTCGCGTTCGAACAAGTGTTTAAGAATTCACTAACCGGTTTGCCAATGGGGGGCGGCAAAGGCGGCTCGGACTTCGATCCGAAAGGTAAATCTGACAGGGAGGTAATGCGATTTTGCCAATCGTTCATGACTGAGTTATTTCGGCATATCGGCCCTAACACCGATGTACCTGCGGGAGACATCGGTGTAGGCGGTCGCGAGATCGGTTACCTGTTTGGCCAATACAAACGGTTGGCCAACGAATTTACCGGTGTGCTGACCGGCAAAGGCCTCAGTTGGGGCGGCTCGCTCATTCGACCGGAGGCAACTGGTTACGGCGCCGTTTATTTCGCACAGGAAATGCTTAAGACGCGCGACGAGACGATCGAAGGCAAGGTTTGCACGGTTTCAGGGGCCGGTAATGCGGCGCAATATACCGTCGAGAAATTGCTTCAGTGTGGTGCGAAGCCTGTCTCGATGTCCGATTCGAGCGGATACATTTACGACAAGAATGGCATCACAGAAGAAAAACTGGCCTTCGTCATGAGCATTAAGAATGTGCGTCGCGGACGCATCAGCGAGTACGCCAAAAAATTCCGCGGCTCCAAATATGTAGCCGGCCAGCGGCCCTGGGGCATCAAATGCGATTGCGCGTTTCCGTGTGCGACGGAGAACGAAATCACCGCCGAAGATGCAAAGAAACTGGTCAACCACGGTTGCTACCTTGTCTCTGAAGCGGCAAACATGCCGAGTGTTCCAGCAGCGGTTGATTTGTTCCTCGCAAAGAAAATTCTGTTCGGCCCCGGGAAAGCGGCAAACGCGGGAGGTGTGGCGACGTCCGGCCTCGAAATGAGCCAAAATTCCATGCGTTTGCCATGGCCTCGGGATGAGGTCGATTCGCGGTTACGCCACATTATGTCGACCATCTTCAAAATCTCCTGGGACACCGCTGAAGAGTACGGACACCCCGGTAATCTCGTGGTCGGGGCCAATATTGCCGGCTTCGTTAAGGTGGCCGATGCGATGCTCGACCAGGGCGTTGTTTAAAAGAAGCGAGCCCAAGATGGGTGCCGTGCGGAACAGGCGCACGTAAATCGTCTCCCGAATCCGAATATGGAGACGATGCAAATAAGAATTAAACATTGCGTACTGTTCGTCTTGATTTCCGCCGCGCTTAGCCTCGCTGGATGCGACGGCTATTACGCTGGTTATCCAGGCTATGGTGGCTACTATGGCTCCGGCCCCTACTATGGTCGTGGGCCGTACTATGGCGGAGGTTCAGTAGCGGTCGCCGTCGGTGATCGGCCGTACTACCGCGGTCCGGGATATTGGTCGGGCCACACCTATTACGTCTGGAAACCGGGGCATTGGGTTTATCGGAACGGGCAGAAAGTTTGGAGACGCGGTCACTACGTCGTACGCGGCTATTAGAGCTGTTTCACGAGACGCTGTAGCCACCGGCCTGCGGCCGGTTCATCTCCGTTCGGTTCTCCCAACAGCCTGCAGGGCGTAGCTGAATAGCTCAAATTCGTATCTATTGCTTCAAATGATCGGCGAAGCCAGGCCCCATTTGGCCAACCTAAAACGCATGGCCGTGGCCATGCAGCCTAGTCCATAGCGCACGCTTCTACGAAAATTGATCGAAGAGGCTTCTGGCATGTAACGCGCCGGGCACGTCACTTCGTCGATGGCGGCGCCAAGCGCGATGATTTGCGCGAGGATCTGATTATCAAAAACAAAATCATCTGAGTTTGTTTCTAATGGCAGTCGCTCCAGCAGTTGGCGCGAAAATGCGCGGTAGCCGGTGTGATATTCAGAAAGCTTCGCT
>JBLMXH010000210.1:0-10061 GCA_050257685.1 Nitrospirota bacterium | reverse complement strand
CGGTTGTGGTTGAGTCGCATGCGTTTTTTCCGGGGCGCGCTTGCCCTTTGCTGGTGATTGCTGTTCAGCCGGCTGTTGTGCCAACGCGGCTCCAGCCAGTGCGAGTGAACAGCCTATTAATAAGCTGATAAGTTTTTTCATAGTAATGGTATTTAGTCGTTGCGTGCGGGCGATCTATTCAGGTCATTTTTGGAACTTCCCCAGCCGCGTGAGGCGAACGCCTTTTACGCGGCATCGACCGCACTCACATCCTAGATCGTGTGACCGCTTGCGTTTGGTTCCCTTGCCCTTCGAATTCGTACTCTGCTGCCCTCGTTGCTTTTATGATCCAACGAACAGAAACCCTGTTGCTATCGCTGGAAGCACGCCGCAAAGCACAACGGCACCCGCAAACATGACGAGCGATCATGCATCGTACGCGGTTTCCGATTCCGGATTTTGGCCGCCGCAGCTCGTGTGATTTCTACAACCTGCTGAAACACGGAATGCGTTGTTTTATGAGCAATTAATTGAGGAGGAATTTATGCACAGGCGGGGTGTGACGAGGACCAGGGAGACTCGATCGAGCAGAAGACAGAGCATGGCGGGTATCGGAATGGTCACGAAGAGCTCACGATTAGTTTCGGGGGACAAAGGCCAGGAGTTGATCGGAGTCGGGCGAAAGATTGAGCAGTTTGAAATTAATAATTACACTGCGCTGGTCACACAGGCGCAGCGAATGGAGTTCACACACGAGACGGCGCTGCTGACATCGATTCTCAACCAGGAAAAACTGGCTAACGAACTGCTCGGCGCATTGGGACGGGAAAAAGGTCCTCTCGATAAATTGGTGAAGAAAGTGAGTCTCGAACACGCGGCTGCATAACGATGGTAGTCAGCTGTTGAGAGTTGAGATTCAGGGAGAAGACCCAACGTAGTTTCGATCCGTCTTCGCGCGTATGAGAAACCGATGACGTCTCATGCGGCGCGCCGGGAATGTTGCATATCGCGCAAAGACTTGCCGCATCCATCATCGCGGAACAAAGTGCGCCCTCATGATCATTTCAGGTCGCGTTTTCGTTGGAATCACTCTCATCACCCTTTGTGCAATAGTTGCTTCGTCAGCGGGAGAGTTCGATTCCATTTTGCGCTGGCGCAATGTTGGACCTTATCGCGGCGGCCGTACGCGGGCCGTCTGCGGCGTGCCATCGCAGCCGAATGTTTTTTACATGGCGGCGGTGAACGGCGGTGTCTTCAAATCGATTGATTATGGAAGGACGTGGCAACCGGTTTTTGATGATCAGCCAACTGCATCGATCGGCGCGATCGCAGTGTCACCATCAAATCCGAATGTCGTTTACGTGGGCAGCGGTGAAGGATTGCATCGGCCGGATCTTTCAGTTGGTGATGGAGTTTACAAGTCGAGTGATGCCGGAAAAACATGGACGCATGTTGGATTGCGCGATGGTCAGCAAATCCCGCAATTGGCGGTCGATCCAAAAAATCCGGACAACGTTTTCGTGGCCGTAGCCGGTCATCCGTACGGGGCTAACCAGGAACGGGGGGTTTATCGATCTCTGGATGGCGGCAAAACATTTCAAAAGGTGTTGTACCGTGATGAGAACGTCGGAGCCAGCGATGTGCAGATCGATCCGAATAATCCACAGATTGTGTATGCTGCTTTGTGGGAGTCGCGCGAAGGACCATGGGAGAATGGCGTGTTCAACGGCAGCGGGGGCGGCATTTTCAAATCGATCGATGGCGGTAAGACGTGGCGCCAATTAACCAAAGGTCTGCCGGGAAATATTGTGCAGGCAAACCTTGCCATCGCGCCTAGCGCGCCGAAAACGCTCTTCGCCGCGGTCAAAACAAAAACGATCGCGAAACTTTATCGTTCAGACGACGGAGGCGAGACCTGGCACGGTACAACTGACGATCCGCGGCCCGGCCTTGGAATCGGTGGTGGCGATCTGCCCGTCGTGCGCTTCGATCCGAAAAATCCGCAGATCGTTTACTCGGCCAGCATCGTGTGTTGGAAATCTAGTGACGGCGGCAAAACGTGGGACGGCTGGCGCGGCGCGCCCGGCGGAGACGATTATCAAAATATTTGGATCAATCCGAATAATCCCGACATCATTCTTCTGGGCGCGGACCAGGGCGCAATTGTTACCGTGAACGGCGGAAAGAGCTGGAGCTCCTGGTACAACCAATCGACTGCGCAGCTGTATCACGTCAGCGCGGACAATTCGTTTCCGTACAGACTTTACAGTGGTCAACAGGAAAGCGGTTCCGTCGGAATCAAAAGTCGCGGCGACGAAGGCGAAATCACGTTTCGCGACTGGCGACCAGTCGCAGCCGAGGAATATGGCTATGTGGTTGCCGATCCGCTCGATCCGGACATCGTCGTCGGCGGCAAATTGACGCAGTTCGATCGTCGTACAGGTCAGGCGGAAAACATTCTTCCGGTGCCGCTGCAGAGAGAAGATTTTCGGATGTTGCGCACGGAGCCTGTTGTTTTTTCGCCGCTTGATCCGCATTTGCTGTTTTTCGCGGGAAACACGCTCTGGCAAACACGTGATCGTGGCGATCACTGGGAAAAGATTAGCCCGGATTTGTCACGACCGAATTACGATCTGCCGGCCAGCATTGGAAAATACAAAGACGATGCAACCAAGCAGGCGCATCGGCGCGGTGTGATTTACACGGTGGCGCCGTCACCGCTCGACGCGAACAGGATCTGGTGCGGCACCGACGATGGTCTGATTCATCTCACGACCGATTCCGGAAAAACCTGGAACGATGTGACGCCACCGAATATTTCCGCATGGCAGAAAATTTCGCTGATCGAAGCCGGACACTTCGACGCGAACACCGCGTATGCGGCGGTCAACACATTGCGGATCGACGATCTACGGCCGCACATTTTCGCGACGCACGACAGTGGCAAAACGTGGACGGAGGTCGTGAACGGAATATCGGCCGGCCAAATCATAAATGCCGTTCGCGAGGATCCCGAACGCAAAGGGCTCCTGTTCGCCGCAGCCGAGAAAGGCGTTTACGTATCGTTCAACGACGGCGCGAACTGGGAATCGTTGCGATTGAATCTGCCTGCCACCTCGGTGCGGGATTTGATCGTTAAGGACGACGATCTCGCCGTCGGCACGCATGGACGCGGGTTCTGGATTCTCGGCAACATCACGCCGCTGCGCCAATTCGAATCTGTAGCCGAGGTTGCTAACCTCGATTCGAAATCAAACGCAGCCGCGGTCAGCGCCCGCGGCTACAACAACACGCGGCTGTTCAAGCCGCAAACTGCATTGCGTGTTCGCGCGAACCTGAACACGGACACACCATTGCCACCGGACGAACCGGCTGGCGAGAATCCGCCAGATGGCGCTATCATCGATTACTCCCTGTCGAGAGATGCAAATGGTCCGGTCACGATCGAAATCAAAGACGGCAAAGGGCAGTTGGTGAGAAAATATTCAAGCGCTGATAAGCCGGTCGAGGCGAATCCGAAGCGGCTCAGAATTCCGAGCTACTGGATTCGGCCGCCGCAATCGGTTTCCGCTAAAGCCGGCATGCATCGGTTTCTGTGGGATATGCATTACACACCAATCGCCGGTGTGGAACCCGAGTTCCCGATCTCCGCGACGTATCGCAACACGGCGCCACAGGCAACATCACCCTGGGTCGTGCCGGGTAATTACACAATTACGCTGACGGTTGACGGACAAAGTTTCACTCAGCCGTTGATCGTCGCGATGGATCCGCGCGTCAAAGCGTCGGCCGCAGATCTTCAGGAGCAGTTCGATCTCTCGTGGAAGTTGTATCAGCTGCGACTCAAGCTGGCGCCGATTGGTGAGAAGTTCGACGAAATCGCCGAGCAGCTAATGAAAGTCAAAGCACGAGCGGCGGAACGACCCGATGTCACTCAAAAGCTGGAAGTGTTTAGCCAAGCCCTTATGATTTTCGGACCGCCGCATCCGCGGCCAGACGCGCCACCGTCGTTCTTCATTTTAGATTCGACGACACATCTGTTCGACGACGTGCAAGCCGCAGATGCTGCGCCGACAGCCGCAATTAAGGCCGCCGCCGCGGATCTCGAAAGCAAGCTTGGAGCAGTGTTGCAGGCTTGGCGCAAATTGAAAGACTCTGATGTTCCCGCGCTGAATCAACAACTGAAGCAAGCGGGATTTCCGGAGATCAAAACAGAAGCACAATAGTAATGCCGCTGTCACTGTTTAGAAATGCGTGGCGGCTGACACAGCCGCCTCTACACCGCGGCTACAGGTCGCCCGCTATGGCTTAATGCCAATGACGATGGTGCCCGCCCCAGTAACCGTGCCGACCGTAGAACCGATGTCCTCCGTAATAGCCGTACCGCGGCCCATAATACCCGAAGCCCGGGCCGAAGAAGACGCCGATGCGGATCGGCGGGAGGAAGGCCACAGGGCGTGGGGGTGGTGGCGGCGCATAGTTATAACTCGGAGCCGGAGCCTGGTAAGGCTCAATCATATCTGTGCCGGCGTTCGAGCGTAGAGCCGTTCCAAACCCGAATGCGATTACCGCCATTGCTATCACGAACCATTTCTTTCCCATAATCGAAGAGTTCCTCCTGTTATTTCGGCGATTTAACCCGACGATGACCGCGAAGTTTCCGGGATTTTAAAATCGAGTTGAGGGTTGAATGGAGAATCCGGTTCCTGCGCGCATTACAAGGCGTCTGGTACAGACGCCCTACAGATACCGTTTTGGTGGTCGCTTACTTCTTTTCGACAAGCGGGATGTACTTTTCGTAGCCTCTGTCTTTCATTTGTTCTAGCGGAACGAAATGAAAGGCAGCAGAATAAACAACGTAACGCCGTCCAGTGGGCGAGTTCGGGTCGGCAAAGACGTGGCCAAGGCGAGCGTTACTTCGTTTGGCGCGCACCTGGGTGCGCTGCATCTCGCTTGTGTTATCGGGCACTTCGACAAGCACATCGTTCGAAATGGGTTTCGTGAACGTGGGCAGACCGACTTTGCCGTCGAATTTGTCGACTGAAGCAAACAGCGGTTCACCAGTAATGATATCGACGTAGATGCCCGCCTTCTCGTTGTTCCAAAACTCATTTTGAAAGGGGGTTTGCGAGCCGTTCCCCCGCACCACGGCGTATTCCTCGGCCTTCAATCGGCTTTTCAGAACAGTGTCGCTCGGCACGGGCCGGTTCGGATCGAAAGTTGTGGTTTCCTTTTTTTCTTTCTGCGTCAGAAAGAAAAAGTAAATCCCGACGACGGCGAGCACCACGGCGACGGCAGCGCCGACGTACGTACTGATTGCCGATTTTTCCTCGCTGGTGATTCGGCCCCCACGCATCGGATCGAGTTGAACGTTATTGAATCGGCGATCAGCGGCGTCCGTCAAGGCGGAATACGGCGAAGTTTTGTTTTCGCATCTCACGTCGAGACTGAAACTGAATTGGTGGTGCGATCGTGTCACGACATAGGTGTTGCCCGCAAGAATCGGGTGTGATTGGCTACCCGAAGTCATGCCCAGAGAATTTAAACCGGTGCGGTTTTTTGTGATGATGGCGGTCGCGGCGTTTACCGTGTGTGGCGTTACGGCGTTTTACACCAAACGCGCGGAGCACGGTCGCACAGCGGAGGAACGGCAGGCATATTGGATTGGCGAGAAGGCAGGAGAACAAGCGCCGCGCGATGCAAAGTTGCCCACGCCGGCGGGGTTGAACATGATGGCCCAGAAATATTTCAAGGACCAGGGCTCGGGTAATCAGTCAAATTGGAATCTGGCATTCGAACGAGGATATGAGGACGGGTTCAATAAGACGCATTGAAACTCGCTCGTGGCCCACGCTCGCTCGCAGCTACCCTCGCAGCTTTGCCTTCTATGTCGCTGATCCCAGCTCCATTCAAACTGAAGTGGTTTGCCTGGCCAGTGATAGAAGAAACGCCCAACGCTCAAAGGCCAACATCCAATGTCGAACTTACAGAAGGCGTCGATCCAACAGCCACAAACATCGCGAAATCGCGTCGAGATCTCGGCGAACCTGTTTTTCGAGAGTGCATGTGAGTCTGTGTACGGCTGCGATATTAGATGAACCTGTCCGAGAAGTTTGAGCAGGCGCTGATTTATGCAACGCGCGCTCATGGGAATCAGACGCGCAAGAAAACGGGAATTCCGTTCATCGCGCATATTCTTGGGGTGACTGCCATCGCGCTTGAATACGGCGCGAACGAGATCGAAGCGATCGGCGCGTTGCTTCACGATACGGTGGAAGATTGCGGTGGCGCGGAACGATTGCGCGATATCCGACAAAAGTTTGGCGACGATGTTGCCGAAATCGTTGACGGATGCACCGATACCTACGAGACGCCCAAACCTCCGTGGTTGGAGCGCAAACGCGCTTACATCGAGCATCTCAAACAATCCGATTCTTCAACACGGCTGGTATCAGCATCGGACAAATTGCATAACACGCGCGCAATTTTGGCTGAGCTTCGACGAAATGGGTTGGACGTGTTTGAGCGGTTTAGTGGAAAAAAGGACGGCACCCTTTGGTATTACCGAACTCTTGTCAGCGCGTTTCGGCAACACGGTGATCATTCAGATCTCATCGATGAACTCGACCGCGTGGTCACTGAAATCGAAAAATTCGTACGCGAAGATGTTCAACTCCGCTGAAGAGATCGCACGCTACACAGATGCAACGCATCAGAGCAGAGGTTTGCATAATTGGCGAAGCCGGCTCCCTGTAGCGGCGGTCTCCGACCACCGAATCGCGATTCACGGACCGGCGCTCAGAGAGCGCCGCTACAGATCGCCAGAACAAGGTGGAACGCGTTGTCCCCAACGCGTTGATATGGGCCCGAGTCATCGCCTTGGGGACAAGGCAATCCACCGCAATAGACGCAAGTCAATCGCGTTCGAACATTGAAACTTCGCCGGCCGTCGATAACAGAGATTTGCCCCGGTTGGAACGCGAAGCGCATTACTGTAGCCATGCTCCTGTGGGCGACGCTCTGCCACGGTTAGCTGATTGTGTCGCGCTTCCCGGCCGCCTTCGCTCAGGTTCGCCGTGCCGAGGCAGGGAAGCGGCTACAGCGTCGGCGGTTCGAGCCCGCCGCTACACTGGAGCAAAGATGCATCTGTGAGGCATGGTCCAGCATTACCGGGGCTTGTAATCTGTGGTCGAGCTGTGTTCATGTGTGGATCGGTGAAAGGACGAAGCGGATTAAAATGGGCGATCGGTGTAATCGCCGCTGTAATTCTTATCGGCGTTGGCGGCGTGGTCCTGCTTTTCGTTATTGGTTTCACTTCCTTAGAAAAAGCCGAGCGACATCGCCGGCAATTCCAGGCAGAGCTGGACTCGGGAAGATGGGATTTTGGGGAGCAACCGGCGCTCTTCGCTGTTGCGCAAGGAATCGTGAAGAACGATTCAGAGGCAATTCGCGCGGCGGCAAAGAGCGTGCCGAATTTGCAAGCGGCCGGAAAGGACGGCACCACATTGCTCAGCTTTGCGGTCCGGCAATCGTGGCAGCATCCGGAATCAGTCGAAGCTATTAAGACGTTGCTTTCGCTCGGTGCGGATCCGAACTACACGAATGGCACTCGTAACTGTCACGCCATGGCGGATGCCGGTCATTCATCGGCACCGGTCCTCCGCGCTATGTTAGAGGCAGGCGGAAATGCGAACACGGGGGATGAATTTGACCGTCCGATGATTCTAATGAACTGGTATCTCGGTTACTACAAAGATCAGGCGCGATCCCGGCTTGAGCTGCTCCTTGATCACGGCGCGGACGTCAATTCCATAATGCCTAACGACCGGTCGGATTCCGGGGGTTATCCGTTGCTTCTTTACAGAACGGCCATGGGAATCGACGACAATCTCGCCTATTCAGATGCGCTGCTGTTACTCGAGCGCGGCGCCGATCCAGCCCGCACGGCGCCTGATGGAGTCACCCTCGGGAACATGTTGATGACTCATCAGGCGCACTTCCAGCAAGCACGCAAGCCGCCGCCTGCGGAATTCATGGCGCTTTGGAACTGGGCCGAGAAGCGCGGAATTGTCCAACAAATCCACTAGCTCAACGTCGCCATCGTGAATTCTACGCCGAATAAACGATTTCCCTGGATCTGGTACTTGCTGGCGCTTCTCCTGATCGGTGCATTCGCGTTTGCGCCGATCGGATCAGTGATGTTGTGCGGGGCGATTGCCAAAGCCTACGGATGCAAGGTGGACGAAGGCTCGGTGCATCCGTGTATCATCAACGGACACGATTATGGCGAACTCCTTTATTCACTCGGTGTGATGGGTTGGTTGATGCTTGTCAGTCTTCCGGGCGGCTTATTCGCTTTCGTCGGCTGGTTCATTTTTCTAATCCTCCACCGCGCCAGCTGGCGAAGACGGATTTCCGCCGGAGTTCCGCCTCCAATTCCGCCGCCGCCTGCAACAGCGTGAGGATTTGCGCGCTTCAGATTTTTGCTTCGGTCGTTCTCGCGTGTGTCCCGATGGGACGCGTCGCAATCGCGGAAGATCGGCGGTCAGAGACCGCCGCTACAGCAACAGTTGCCGCCGACACGGCTGCCACTACAGAAGGGGAAGCCGTCGTTTTTCAGGTGTGCGTTAACCTCTTTCTGCTCCGGCACGAAGCTGCGTAAAAGGCTTCGATTCGATGAACCGGAGAATTTCATCCCGGCGAGCGCGACGGCTTTGTAGTGCACGGAATCACTACATCCGATGTTCACTGCTCGTCGTAAATGACTTTCCCGCCGAGTATCGTCGTCTTTACTTTCACGTTGCGAATTGCTTCCGGTTTCAGGTCAAAGATGTTGTCGTCCAAAATCACCATGTCCGCGAGTTTGCCGGGTGAGACGGAGCCTTTGTCGTTTTCCTGAAATTCCGCGAATGCCGCGCCCATGGTGTAGGCTTCGATCGCTTCCGGCAGCGTGATTTTTTCCTCTGGAAACCAGCCGCCGGGATTTTTCCCGTCGAGCGTGGCGCGCGTGACTGCGGCGTAAAGTCCGAGAATCGGGTCGAGTGGGGCGACAGGCCAATCAGTGCCGAATGCGACCGTGACGCCATGATCCAGGAAACTGCGCCACGCGTAGCTGTAGCGCGCTCGCTCGTGACCGAGGCGGCGTTCAGCCCACCGGCCATCATCGATTGCGTGGTAAGGCTGCATTGACGCGATGACATGCAGTTTGGCGAAACGATCGAAGTCTTTTTGCGCCATGTGCTGCGCGTGCTCAATGGCGAAACGCTGGTCATGATAGCCGTGTTCCTTTTCGATATCGGCAAAAATATCGAGCGTCATAGAAATCGCTCGATCGCCAATGGCATGAACGCGCAGTTGTAATCCGGCCGCGTCGGCTTGCATCAACCGATCGCGCATCGCACTGGGCGGATGCATTTCGTCGCTCAAAAGACCGCGATTGCCGGGATCATCGGTAAACGGCTCGAACATGTAAGCGGTTCGTGAGCCTAACGAGCCATCGGCATAACCTTTGACTGCGCCGAGTCGCAGATAACTCGAGCCCCAGGCGTGACGAATGCCAACCTTCGCCTGGTCGCGCCAGTCGGTTTCCATCGGCGCCGCGTAGATGCGCGTGGTGAGCTCGCCTTTTTCCGCCAGCTCGGAATACGCAGCAACGTCTGCAAACTCCGGGTTCATGTGCTGGACGCTCGTCACTCCGAGCGACGCCGCATTTTTCATTGCCGCACGAGCAGCACGAAGCCGTTGTTCATTCGTCATCGGCGGAATGATTTTGTAAATCAGTGGCATGGCTGCGTCCTTGAAAACGCCAGTGGGATTTCCGCTTGCGTCACGGACGATAACTCCGCCCGGTACTTCTGGCGTCTTCGCATCAACGCCGGCCAACTTCATCGCTGCAGAGTTGGCGAGTGCCTCGTGACCGTCGTAGCGCTCGACGAAAATTGGAGTGTTACCGGTGACCGGATCCACGAGCGCTTTAGTTGGAAGCTCCTGGTTAGGCCATTTGGTTTCATCCCATCGACCACCTAAAATCCATTCGCCTTTCGGTGTCTTTTTCACCTGGGCTTCGACACGTTTTGCGAACT